>JAHYJD010000039.1 GCA_019429365.1 Bacteroidales bacterium
CGATCACGCGCTGAATGTCCATCACCTTTTCGGGAGTAAACAGGTGGCGCGAGCCGTCGATGTGCGACTGAAAGGTGACTCCCTCTTCCTTTAGTTTTCTGCGGTGTGCGAGTGAGTAAACCTGGTAACCGCCGCTGTCGGTCAGTATGGGTTTGTCCCAGGCCATGAAGCGGTGCAGTCCGCCAGCTTGTTGCAATACTTCCAGGCCGGGCCGCAGGTAAAGGTGATAGGTGTTGCCCAGTATGATCTGCGCCTTTACCGTATCTTCAAGGTCCTTGTGGTGCATGGCCTTTACAGTGCCGGCCGTGCCCACCGGCATAAATATGGGCGTTTTGATGGTGCCGTGATCGGTGGTGATGAGCCCTGCACGGGCCTTGCTGCCTGCATCTTGCGCCTGTATGGTAAACTCCATGATCCTTTTCCGAAATTTTTCGCAAAGATAGAAACTATTCATAAGGATATGGTAATTTTGCACCTTTCGCAAAACCACGTAATTACTATGGATTGGCTAAGGGAGATCCCACTGACATTCGAATGGATACTGCTTTATGCCTTCGGCCTGGTTGCGCTTATCCAGCTTTTCTATTACTGGTTCTTCTTCAGCCGTCTGGCTTTCCGCAAGCCAAAGAAGAAATACGATGCTACGCCGCCTGTGAGCCTGATCATTTGCGCCAAAAACGAATACCTCAACCTCGAAGAGAACCTCCCTTTCTTTCTCGACCAGGATTACCCCGATTACGAGGTGCTGGTGGTAAACGATGGCTCTGACGATGAGACGGAACTGCTGCTTCACGAAATGCGGGGCAAAACCCCCCGCCTCACGGTGGTCAATCTTCAAAAAAACGTCAATTTTTTTCGCGGCAAAAAGTTTCCGCTTTCCATTGGTATCAAGGAAGCACGTCACGGATTGATCGTGGTGGCCGATGCCGATTGTCGCCCTGCCAGCCGCCAATGGATCGCGGGCATGGTGTCGCGCTTCGACCCCGCTGCCGAAATTGTGCTGGGCTACGGCCCCTACCGCAAAAAGCCGGGGCTGCTCAATAAACTCATTCGCTACGATACCTTTTTTATTGGTCTGCAGTACCTTTCGTTTGCCCTTGCCGGGAATGCCTATATGGGCGTGGGGCGCAATTTAGCCTATCGCCGCGAGGTCTTTTTTCGTGTAAAAGGCTTTATTTCGCACTATAAGGTCATGTCGGGCGACGACGACCTGTTTATCAACCAGGCCGCCACCAGGCGCAATGTGCGTATTGAAGTGGATCCCGACAGTCATACCCTGTCTCTGCCTAAGGAAAGCCTGGGCAAGTGGTTTCACCAGAAGCGCCGCCACATGACCACCGGCAATTACTACAAACCCCGGTTTAAATTCTTGCTGGGACTGCTTTCCCTGTCACAGGTGCTTTTTTATCTGCTTTTTGCCATTTTAATGGCTTGTTGCGTTTTATCAACAATCGGGCTGATTGCAGCGGCAATCTTTGCTATTCGTATGATAAGCATGTTAATAATTTTTTATAAGGCGGGAAAAAAGTTAAATCAAAGCCGATTATCTTTATATTCGCCGCTGTTTGATTTGATAATGCTGGTGCTGAACCTTACTTTTGCATTTTCAGCCATGTTTTTTAATAATAATAGATGGAAGTAAAAACCAACCTCACCGAAAAGGCACAAAGAGACTATTTGCTGGTTAGGGAGGCGGTGGACCATGGCAACCAGAGGGCTTACTCAGAGCTTATGGCTATGTATAAGGACACCATTTACTTTATGCTTCTGAAAATGTCAGGTAACCCCGAAGATGCCGAAGACCTTACCATCGAAGCTTTCGGCAAGGCTTTCAAAAACCTGCAGCAATATACCCCCGATTACGCTTTCAGTACCTGGCTGTTTAAGATCGCCTCCAACAACTGCATCGACTTTATCCGCAAGAAAAAAAAGAACGTGCTCAACTACGAGGCCAACGAAGAGATTAACGAATCGACCCGGGTCAGCAACCTTGCGGCCGAAACCGGCGACCCGGAGGAGAAGCTCATGCGCAGCCAGAAGGTAAAACTCATGCGTGGGGTAGTGGAAGGCCTCAAGCCACGCTATCGCAAACTCATCGAGTTGCGTTACTTCGAAGAACTCTCCTACGAAGAAATCTGCGAAGAGCTCAACCTGCCCCTGGGCACCGTAAAGGCACAGCTGTTCCGCGCAAGGGAGTTCCTGTTCAACATCCTTAAGAATTCGAGGGATAACTTCTGATCTGGTTTCCTTTATTTTGCTGAAAAATCTATTATCTTAAATTCCTGCTAAAAACAAAGGCCGGGTTTGAATTTTTGGTTAAATTACAGGCCATATTATAACTCCGACAAAACTGAATAAAAACAACCATATCAGAAAGAAACACCAGCCTCAAGGCCTTACCATCCTTTATGAGGATCAGCATATTATTGTCGTTGACAAAATGGCTGGTCTTTTAACTATGGGCACGGATAGGGAAAAAGAGAAAACGGCTTATTACCTTTTGACTGATTATGTTAAAAAAGGGAATGAGCGGTCAAGAAATCGTGTGTTTATAGTGCATCGCCTGGATAGAGATACTTCGGGGCTGCTGATTTTTGCCAAAAATGAATACGCAAAACGTTTTTTACAGGATAACTGGAAAGACTTTAGTAAAAAATATTTTGCCGTAGTGCATGGACAATTCATGGAGAAAGAAGGCGAAATTTCCTCTTATTTATTTGAAAGCAAATCGTTTAAAGTGTATTCGGTAAGCGACCCCGACAAGGGAAAGTTTTCTAAAACAGGGTTTAAGGTCATAAAAGAATCGGACAAGTATAGTCTGCTGGAGATCTACCTGTTTACGGGCAGAAAAAACCAAATCCGCGTGCATTTATCTGATGAGGGACATCCTGTGGTTGGAGATAAAATATATGGCAGGGCTGATAAAGGAACCAAAAGGTTGGCCCTTCACGCTTATTCCCTTACCATAACCCATCCGTTCACCAAAAAAGAAATGAGTTTTGAGGCGGAGCTACCTCCTTATTTTAAAACGCTGGTAAAATCATAGGTAGCAGAGGCCGGTAAATTTTCGGGTGCCATCCATTGTTTATTACGTAATAAATTTTTAAATTTGTACGTAAATAATTGAAGCCATGAACACCAAACTCACTCTGAATGTTGACAAAACGGTTATTGAGCAGGCAAAGGCATATGCCAGGCAGCACAAGGTAAGCCTTTCCAAACTCATTGAGTCGTACCTTTCGTCATTAACATCGAGAAAGAAAACCGCTGGCCTTGAAATAACCCCACTTGTGAAAAGCCTGAGCGGAGTCATTGAGCTTAAAGGGGACTTTGATTACAAAAGGGAATATTCCGGCTTTTTAAGCGAAAAGCACCAATGACAAAGTTGCTCATTGATACCAATATTATCCTTGACCTGCTGGCCAGAAGAGCGCCTTTTTATGAAAGTGCCTCTAAGCTGTTTTCCCAGGCCGACAAAAAGAAGATCCATCTTTCGGTCAGCGCCCTGAGCATAGCCAATACCGCGTATGTGCTTTCCAGATCGCTTGATGCAGTCAGAACGAGGGAAATACTCGGACGATTTAAGCTGCTAGTGGAAATCATACCCCTCAACGACAAAATTATCGGCCTGGCGCTGAACGACAGTGATTTCCATGATTTTGAAGACGGAATTCAATATTACTCGGCCATCGAAGCCAATCAAGACATCATTATTACCCGTGATTTGAAAGGATTCAAAAACTCTTTGTTGCCGGTAATGAGCGCTGAAGAATATTTTGCTTCAATAGGGAAGTAAGTAGTTTTTTACAATTCGGGTAGCAATTTGAATAGAAAAATTTTCGTATTTTGAGCGAAATTAAATTTTTTACACCATTGTGTTAATCGCTTCTATCTCTGGTTTATGCAGAATTTAAAAAACTAATCCAATGGACTATGATTAATGTGATTACAAAACCAACGTTATTTTTTCCCCTTTTGGTTTTTTGTTTAAGTATTCAAATACAGGCTCAAACTATAAATTTGTCTAAAAGTCACATCCCATCAAATGAGCCTGTCAGTTATGTTGTTGACTTTTTAAGGCTTGACAGCCTCTTAATATCATCAATTGAATTTCAACGAAATGATATTAAAGACATAAGAACAGAAAGTTCAGAAATTATTGTAAAAACAAGGCTTTGGGTTGTATTGGATGGAGTGTTTTTATCAACTCAAAAAGAAAAGAAAGAAAAACTCTCAGTCATAAACAAAGAAATTATTGAATCTATTGAGAGGATTGATAAAATAAAAGCCTCTGAATTGTTTGGTAAAAAAGGCAAGAACGGAGCATTGCTAATAAAGACAAAAAAAATTAAAGCCGGAGCATTTGGCGAATAATTATATAACGTAGGAAGAATTTAATCATCAGGGGCACACGTTCTGAAATGTTTTAAAGGCTTAAGACTAAAAGCATTTTTAGAAATTAAAAAAGACATATATGAACTTCTCGGATTTTTATATTGTTTTAGATAAGGATACCCGGGGATCGTTAAATCTAATTCCAAAGCTCAAACAGGAAATTGATATTAATCAAGTTTTTAGAAATGAATTAATGCCAGATAAAGTCATAGAGTTTTTTCCAAATTATGGTACACAGGCATTTGACTTTTTAAATTCTGGATATGCGGGTGTTTTTTTAATTTCAAGATTTATATTTGATCTTTTAACAACTAACAAGATAAGTGGATGGAAAGCAATTCCAGCAAGAATATTAGGTTATGAAAGTTTGGAGTATTTTCTTCTTACTATAAAAGGAAGATGTTCTGCAATAGATTATGATAAAAGTGAGTCTTTCATAAAACCTCCTTTCACTCCAACAGGTAAACCATTTGAAGCCAAAAGAGGGCTGTTTTTTGATTTAAATAGTTGGGATGGTTCAGATATATTTACTCCTGACAATTCAAGAATGATTTTTGTTACCGAAAAAGTTAAAAAAATTTTAATTAAGAGTAAGGCGACAAATATACTAGTTGAAAGCATTATTAAACATGTTATAATATAAAAATAAATATATTTAAATAAGTATTGTGATTCTTCGCTTAGCAGAGTCAAATTGGAATTTTTAATCCTGAAATACGAGAACGCGCTATTTCAATTGGAGAAAAGTTTGATGTTTATAAAGACTATCCCGTGTTTAAGGGTTGTACTTCCCCCTTTACCCCGATATGGATCAAGAAAATGGTGCGAAGAAACAAAAAGTAAAACAACCCCAAAACAATTGTATTTTTGCGCCGTTATCATACCGAAAATAATAAGTAACCATGAACAAACTACTTTCTATTGTTTTTCTTCTGACCGCCATGCTCGCTTTGGGTAATGTATCTTATGCCCAGCGCGGCTTTGATGACTTCGGCACCGAGGAGGGCATACGCATTCAATACCGCTGGACCCGTCACATACCCCTTGCCAAGGAAAGTAATGCGGCCCTGTCTCTCAGACTTACCAATGAGCACCCCCACCCGGTTATCGTGAGCCTCTCCGTTAGATTTTTCCGCGACGAGCAACCCATGTTCGAAAGCCCCGAAAACAACTATTGTCTGGAAGCTGGGCAGAGCCTGCGCGGCGCCCTGGCCAATATGCGCTTTATGGCCGAAGGTATTACCCTCGATATGACCCAGCAGGAGTGGTTTTCATGGAAGATCTCCGAAATTTCTGTTAAGCAGGTCGACAGTTGTAAATAATGAGGTTTTTTGGGGTTTGTGGCTGATGCCTCCCCGGCAAAATGTGTAATTTTGCAAAAAAAGCTTCTTTATGAGCCTGTCCGACTTTCAACATGCCATTTTGCAGGGCATTCCCGACGAATTGCCTGCACCCAAAGCCTTTGATCCTTCCGTTAATCATGCGCCACGCCGCAAGGATATTCTGACGTCTGCAGAGAAAAAGCTGGCCGTTAAGAATGCCTTGCGCTACTTCCCCCAAAAGTTTCACGCTGAGTTGGCAAGGGAGTTTGCGCAGGAGCTGAAAGACTACGGTCGCATTTACATGTATCGTTTCAGACCTGATTATCCAATCACTGCCCGCGATATCGATACTTTTCCTCACCATAGCAGGCAGGCCGCAGCCATTATGCTGATGCTGAGCAATAACCTCGATTATGCTGTGGCCCAGCACCCGCACGAACTGATCACCTATGGTGGCAACGGGGCGGTGTTTCAAAACTGGGCACAGTACCTGCTCACCATCAAGTATCTGGCCGAAATGAAAGATAATCAGACCCTTGTGCTCTACAGCGGTCACCCCATGGGGCTGTTCCCCTCGCATACCGAGGCACCCCGCGTGGTGGTCACCAACGGCATGATGATACCCAACTACTCAAAGCCCGACGACTGGGAGCGCTTCAACGCACTCGGCGTTACGCAATATGGGCAGATGACGGCCGGTTCATTCATGTACATCGGCCCACAGGGCATTGTACATGGCACCACCATTACGGTGCTTAACGCTGGCCGCCGTTTACCGAACAGCGATGGCACCCTTGCGGGGAAAGTCTTCGTAACCAGCGGGCTGGGCGGCATGTCGGGCGCACAGGCCAAAGCCGCTGTGATAGCAGGTGCCGTGGGCGTGCTGGCCGAGATCAACCCCAAGGTGACAAAGATCAGGCACGAACAGGGATGGGTCGATGAGGTGTACCACGACCTGAATACCATGATTAACCGCATAAAGGACGCCAAAAACCATAAGGAAGCCGTGTCACTGGTATATCAGGGCAATATCGTTGACCTATGGGAGGCGCTGGTGAAAGCGAATATTTTCATTGAGCTGGGCTCCGACCAGACCTCGCTGCACAATCCCTGGGCGGGTGGCTATTACCCGGCGGGGCTCACTTTCGAGGAGTCGAACGAAATGATGGCCCGCGATCCGGAAGCGTTCAAAAAGCATGTAAGGGCCTCCCTGGTCAGAC
Organism: Bacteroidales bacterium; assembly: GCA_019429365.1. Classification (GTDB taxonomy): domain Bacteria; phylum Bacteroidota; class Bacteroidia; order Bacteroidales; family UBA7960; genus UBA7960. Next base: position 6,938 of record JAHYJD010000039.1, read on the forward strand.
AGGTTAATGCAATAAAGGAAATGACGACCCGTGGCATGTATTTCTGGGACTACGGCAACGCCTTTTTGCTGGAAGCCGGCAGGGCAGGGGCCGATGTGTTCAAAGCCGATGGTACTTACATTTACCCATCTTACGTGCAAGACATTATGGGCCCCATGTGCTTCGACTATGGCTTTGGGCCTTTTCGCTGGGTATGCGCCTCTTCCGACCCGGAAGATCTGCGTACCACCGATCGCCTTGCCGCTGAAGTGCTGGAAGAAATGATGAAGACCGCACCCAAGGAAATTAAGCAGCAGCTGGCCGACAATCTTTTGTGGATCAGGCAGGCCGAGGAGAATAAGCTGGTGGTGGGCTCGCAGGCGCGCATACTTTATGCCGACAGCGAAGGCCGTATACAAATTGCCCGGGCTTTTAACGACGCCATCCGCGACAAGCGCCTTAAAGGCCCGGTAATCCTTGGGCGCGACCATCACGATGTGAGCGGTACCGACAGCCCTTACCGGGAAACATCAAACATTTACGATGGCTCGCAATTCACCGCCGACATGGCTATTCATAACGTGATTGGCGACAGCTTCCGCGGAGCCACCTGGGTGAGCATTCACAACGGCGGCGGCGTGGGCTGGGGCGAGGTCATAAACGGCGGCTTCGGCATGCTGCTCGATGGCAGTCCGGAGGCCGGCCGAAGGCTCGAATCCATGCTGTTCTGGGATGTAAACAACGGCATTGCACGCCGCAGCTGGGCACGAAACCCCGAGGCCATTTTCGCCATTAAGCGGGCCATGGAAGCAGAGCCAAGGCTGAAAGTGACCCTGCCAAATATTACCGACGACCAGTTGCTGGAAGGGCTTTTTTAGGCCACAAATTTTGGCAGGAATTTTGTCATGGTGAAGAAGTAAAACAAGAAAAGTTCTGCGCCATGAAAAAATATAAACTGACCCCGATATTTCTGCTGATATTGTTTGCCGGTTTCTTTACTTCATGCCTCGACGAGATCGACGATCCATTTGCCGATCCGGTTGAAAAGTACCTTGGAAACTGGAAGGCCAGCGAGTCGAGCACCCTTTACGGGCCCGGTTATGTGTATGATGTGACCATTGCCCGTAACCCAAGCAACAGCACCGAGATACTGATTTCGAACTTTTATATGCAGGGTTGGAACGAAAGAGCCCGTGCATTGGTAACCGGCAACAGCTTTACCATTCTGGAACAGGCTATTTGCGATGGCAGCATTTTGATAAAAGGAAGCGGGCAGTTCTCCGGCGGACGAATCACGCTGAACTACACCGCCGACGATGGTGCCGATCTGGATCATGTGTCGGCTACCTATTCAAGGCGGTAGAATTAGCAAAAGAAATCAGCGTCGCATAAAATCCATTTCCAGCGAATCGGTTAGCAGCGAGTCGGCTTGCTGCATTTGCTGCTGTCGCTGCAGGAATTGCTCCAACTCGGCATCAGCCTCGGTCATCTGAATGGTTAGCCGGTTCAGTATCTCATCGTGAATTGCCAGCATTTCGTCGGGGTGAAGCAAATAGCAGTCAAGAGCCTGTCTGAAATCAGCATGACTTATTCCGTGACTGTCGAAAATGGCCGCATAATAATAATCTACCGAGTCGCGGGTCTGGGGATGGTAGTTTTGCCGTTCAGAAAGGAAGCCTTCAAGCAGGTACATATCCGTAAGAATGTCGGTTATCTGATCCCTGGGCAACAATCGTTGGCATCGCTCCTTTCCCGGCGAACGGAAAAAACCACAGGATCCTAAAAGCAAAAGAAGTGATAATATGAAGGGGAGGCGAAGCATAATTTAATTGTTAATGGTGAATTGATAATTAAAAATCATCTCACAAACTCCAAAGCCTGCCCCCTGATGGTTTCGTTGAATCTCCCTTTTTCATAAACGGGAATGCCATTCACGAAAGTGTAAACTATGGAAGAATTAAAGGTAGTTCCTTCAAGGGGCGACCAGCCGCATTTGTAAAGAATGCTGTCTTTCGTAACGTTTTGAGGCTGGCTAAGGTTTACCACTGCCAGGTCGGCGGCAAAACCTTCGCGGATAAATCCCCGGTTTTTCACTCCGAAGCAAATGGCCGGATTGTGGCACATCCAGCGTACTATCTGCTCAAGAGTATAGACGCCCTGTTGCGCCATTTCGAGCATGGCAGGCAGGGAGTGCTGCACCATGGGAGCGCCGGAAGGGCAACTTAGATAGGGTTTTTGTTTTTCTTCAAAGGTATGCGGAGCATGGTCGGTGGCCACCACATCGATAAGGCCGTTGCGCAATGCCTGTCGAAGGGCCTCGCGGTCGGCCAGGGTTTTTATGGCAGGGTTCCACTTGATCAGGCTGCCCCGTATGGCGTAGTCGGCATCGGTAAACCAGAGGTGGTGCACGCACACCTCGGCCGTGATAAGCTTATCCTCGAGCCGCTGGTTGTTGTCCAAAAGATCCATTTCCTGTGCGGTACTCAGGTGCAGCAGGTGAAGGCGGGTTCCAAACTTTCTGGCCAATGCTACTGCCAGGGCCGAAGATTTTAGGCAAGCCTGGTGATCCCTGATCACCGGGTGCTGGTCAATGGGAATGTTGTCGCCGAATTTTTCTTTGGCAGAAGCAAGGTTTTGGCCAATGGTTGCTTCATCCTCGCAATGCACGGCCACTGGAAGACGGGCGCTTTTGAAAATCCCCGAAAGGGTGTCGGGATTATCGACCAGCATATTGCCGGTGGAGGCGCCCATAAATACCTTTATGCCACAAACATTGGCCGGGTCGGTAGCCATTACCTCTTCCAGATTGTCGTTGGTGGTGCCCATGTAAAACGAATAATTGGCAAGGCTTTTTTCCTGCCCGAGCCTGAATTTTGCCTCCAGCTCCTTCTGGGTGACGGTTTGCGGCTTGGTGTTGGGCATTTCCATAAAACTGGTGATTCCGCCGGCCACGGCAGCCCGAGACTCGCTGTAAATATCGCCCTTGTGGGTAAGGCCGGGCTCGCGGAAATGCACCTGGTCGTCGATCACACCCGGCAAAAGAATCAGTCCTTCGAGGTCAATGGGCAAGTACTTTTCTGAAACGGAGGCAGGAAGGCTCCCGGTATATATTTTTTCGATCTTCCCCTTGTCAATAATCAGATGGCCTCTGAAGGTCTGGCCTTCATTTACAATGGTGGCATTCTTTAAAAAATACGCATTACCTGCCATGGATGAAAAGTTTTGAAGTAGGTTGGAAAAGCCGGCCTGAATTTTCAGGCCTTGCGCTTGTATTTTCTAAACAGGCTTTGCCAGCGCAGTTTTATCACCCCCAGCCCGGCCTCTTTAAAAATGCCCTTGCTCATTTTGGATACGCCCTCGGAGCGATCCATGAAAATGATAGATATTTCCTTGATTTTGAACCCCAGCTTCCAGGCCAGGAACTTCATTTCAATCTGGAAGGCATAGCCCGTAAACTGAATTTTGTCCAGATCTATTGCCTGCAGCACTTCGCGCCTGTAGCATTTAAATCCGGCGGTAGTGTCTCGAATGCTCATACGGGTAATGATGCGCACATAGGCCGAGGCATAATACGACATAAGTACGCGCCCCATGGGCCAGTTTACCACGTTAACCCCGTTGATATAGCGCGAGCCAATGGCCAGATCGTAACCTTCTATAGCGCAGGCTTCGTAGAGGCGAATCAGGTCGTCGGGGTTGTGCGAAAAGTCGGCATCCATCTCGAAGATATATCCGTAGTTGCGGGCCAGGGCCCACTTAAATCCGTGAATATAGGCAGTGCCCAACCCCAGCTTGCCCTTGCGCGTTTCAAGAAACAGTTGACCTTCAAATTCGGGCTGTAAACTGCGAATAATATTGGCTGTGCCGTCGGGCGAATTGTCGTCAATAACCAATATATGAAAAGCTTTTGGAAGAGAAAATACCTTCCTCACCATCTTTTCGATGTTTTCCTTTTCATTGTAAGTTGGAATGAGTATCAGACTATCGGCCACCGCAGTTTCAGGTTTTGCATCCGGGCATAATTTCCCGGAAACGGGTTACTCCAAATTGTTTCCCCTTTGTGGGGTTTTCTGAATGCAAAGGTCAAAATTACGGTTTTGATCGGAATAATTTAAAAAAAATGTATTTTGCTTGTCTGCATGGCTCAAATACCACAGCATAATGTAATAAATTTGGCATAATGAAAAATTCATTGATTTATTTCGACAATGCAGCCACCACCAGGGTTTTTCCTGAAGTGGCCGAATTGATGTACGAGTCATTGCTTAATAATTATGGCAATCCCTCATCTATTCATGACGTGGGGCGGCATGCCAGGGTTGAGGTGGAGCGTGCCCGCCGGACAGTGGCCGGTTTGCTTAACGTGCGGCCTGGTGAAGTGTTTTTCACCTCGGGTGGTACGGAGTCAAACAATGCCATTTTGTGGGCTTGCTGTAAAGACTTGGGGCGCAAGCATTTTATCACGAGCAGGCTCGAGCACCCTTCGGTACTGCAAACCTTGCTGGCACTCGAGCGTTACATGGGCTGCCAGGTGGGTTTTGTTAAAACGGATAAAAAGGGCCTCATTGACCTTGATCACCTGGAAAAACTTTTGAAAGCAACCCCTGCCGCAGTGGTTTCGCTGATGCATGCCAACAACGAAATTGGAAATATTCTTCCGGTAAACGAAGTTGCAGCACTTTGCAAGCAATACGGGGCGCTGTTTCACAGCGATACAGTACAGACGGTGGGTAAGTTGGAGATAGATATGCAGCAGCTTGGGGTCGATTTTGCTGTGGTGAGCGGCCATAAGTTCCATGGTCCTAAAGGGGTAGGAGCTATGTATATCCGTTCAGGGAGCGGATTGGAGGCATTCCTTCAGGGTGGCGCCCAGGAAAGGAATATGCGCGCCGGCACCGAAAATGTTTACGGCATAGTGGGTATGGCCAGGGCTTTGGAAATGAGCTGTGAAGAAATGACGCGCGTGCGCGAAAGCGTGAAAGAAATAAAAGATTTTCTTTTGGAGAAACTTGAAGAGGAAATACCCGGAATCAGCTTTAACGGCGATGCAAGAGGTGATTCGCTTCATACCATATTGAATATTTCGCTTCCACTTGGGGTTGATGCCGATCTGCTCTTGCCGCGGCTCGATATGGCCGGGATTTGCATCTCCACGGGCAGCGCCTGTTCATCGGGCAGCAACAAGCCTTCGCATGTGCTCACTGCCATGGGCATCGACCAGAAAATTCCGAATCTGCGTATCTCGTTCAGCCGTTATAATACTCTGGATGAAGCCAAACGCCTGGTGGAGGTTTTGAAAGAAATCTGCAAAAAATAAGGGGGCCGCAGCCCCCTCGTTTTTTAGTTGCCTTCGATAAGCAACACCTTGCTCACCTCCCAGGTGGCAGCGCCGCTGGTCGTACTAAGGTATTTAAAGGCAATGCGTATGGTTTGTCCATCGTATGCCGAAAGGTCAATATTCCCGCTGTCGAAAAAAGTCCACCCAGACCCGGGAGGCCTGTTAAAGCCAGTGAGTTCGGTCCAGGTGCCACTCTGAGTAGGGTCACCGCCCTGGTAGTCGCTCGAAACCAGTAGCTTCATATCGTTGTGGCTGGTAATGAAGTTGATGGCTTCACGAATCTGCAGCTGCACGTTGTTTTTTTCCGAAAGGTCGATGGCCGGAGACACCAGCCAGTCTTCGTTGGCGTGATTGGTATTGTTGGCATAACCACTCATGACAGCGCAACCCCCGTCGAAGGTGGCGTGGCCCCACTGCTGGTCGCCAAGAATACTATAGGCAGTAAAGGTACCCAGGTCCGAGTTAAAGTTTTCTTCAAAGATTTTTTCTTGCGGCACAGTGCCACCTTCGATCCAAAAGCCTGTAAGGGTTCTGATTCCCGGTTGTCCGAAGTAGGCCTCCAGGTTGCCCTGCACCTTGACGATCTTGCCTTTATTGTCGGGGTTGGACACCAGGTTCAGCGCATCGCGAATGTCGCCAATGGGCAATTGCACCATCATGCATTTGTTCAGATTGGTTTCATTTGGATCGTCGGCAATAATGATGTTGGAGTTGGTGCGCCATGGGCCAATAAAATTGGCTTCAAAAGGATCCACATCCGTTTCCATCACACCCACAATATAGCCTTCTACCCACTTGCCAACACCTGAGTTGAAAGCAATGCCGAAGGCCACGTTGTAAGGATCTTCGAAGGTGCCGGAGCCTTGCGGGTTGCCACCGGTTTGGCAGCGCTCGCCGGTCATGTCGAGTTCTTCCGGGTCGCGAATTAGCAACTGCCAGGTAGAGCCAAATACCGACACAATGGCTACCAGGCTGCCATTGCCCTGGGCCACCTGCGTGCCGGCAAAGGTGGCGAAACCGCTGGTGCGGACAATGATTCGGTTTCCATTGCAGTCTTCCAGATCGCGGTTCATCGTCACTTGATTCAGGGGGTCGGCATAAGTCAGCCCCAGATGGGCCTGGGAAAACTGCACGTTTTCTAATATAATTAATTGGCCTTGCATGCCGCCTGCCGTAATCTCGCTAATGGTCACCACTTTGGGCTCAACTGTTAGTCCACGCTCCTGCGTAATCAGGTTTTTGCCGAAAAGTACCGAGTCGACCTGCAGCATATTGTTGTAAGCACTCAGGGTGGTGCCCTTCAGTGAAAGGCGCACCGAATCGCCTACCGCGAGCGTTACGCCCGAATCGAGCCGAATGTTGATGGCTCCGGTTTCATCCTGAATGTAATGGCTACGATAAAAGTTGCCCGTGCGCTCATCGGTGGTAATGATACCAAACACGCTGAAGTTCTCTTCAAACCTTACCGGCTGCCCCGAATACATGGCACGCAGTTGCTGAATGGTAATAATCTTGCCCGAGTCCAGTTCGTTGAAGGGCGGGTGGTCCACATCGTCCTTCTGGCAGGCGGCCACAAAAACCACCAAAAGGGCCAGCAGTGAACGGATACTGATATTTCTGATATTAAGCTTCATCATCTGGAAATTTACTTGCTTTGAATGTCATTCAGGTTCCTGAGGAGGAACTGCGGTGAATTGAAAACCGACACGATACCGGTAAGGGTTACCGTGCCCGAAGGAACAGGCGAGCCGGCAAAACTGGCCCAGTTGTAAGTGTAGAGCAGCATCTCTCCGGTGCCGTCGCTCATGGTAAGGTTGCCGGTAAAGGTGCTTCCGCTAATGGTTACATTAGGAATGGTAACCAGTGTCGACTCATAAAGTTCTACCAGGCTGTTGATGCTGCCAATGGTTGTCTGAACCGGCTCTGGCAGGACACCTGGGCCCATATCGTAGGCATTGCCAATGGGAATGTTTTCGATCTGCAGCAATCCGTTGAAACGGTTCATCGGCATATTGGAAACAATCACCCTAATCTTGCTTCCCATGGGGAAGTCGTGGAATCCTGAAAATCTAAGGGCAATGCCCGCGCCCGATTCATCCATAAGGAAAAGGTTTTGTCCGGGGTGGTTGTCGTTTTCCATGTCAGAGATTACCACGCCTTCGATGCGCGTATTGGCAGGAATGGTGGTAACGCCCTCGCTGAAATTCTGCCTCAGGTTGGCCAGGCTCATCAGGTTAAGGTCTTCGCCGGGAATGGGGCAGCGGTCGTCGGTAAGCTGCACTTCGGCAAGCCTGCGAATATAAAGCTGTATCTCACTTCCGTAGGTGGCTACAACCGCCACCAGCGAACCACGACCTTCGGGTATGGGTTTGTCTGCAAATCCGGCATAGCCGCTGGTTCGCACAATAATGCGGTTACCCGAGCAGTCCTCCAGAATACGGTTCTCTGTGAGGAGGTTTTCCTTGTCGGCAAAGGTCTTTCCCATTTCTGCCAGCGAAAACTGTACATCATCCAAACGAATCAAGCGCGCCTGGTAATTGTCGAAAAGTATATCGGGAATGCTGACTGTTTGTGGCTGGAAGTTGCGCTGGGTCTCAATTTTTATGACGTTCCAGTCAACATTTACATTATCGAGCTGCAACATGCGCTGGTACGAGCCTAAAACAGTGTTCTTCAAGTAAATCCTTACGGAGTCGCCCTCATAAATGCCGCCTGGGGCCTGAAGCCGCAGGTTTATGGCACCGGTATGGTCCTGAATAAAGGCGCTGCGGTATATGTTCCCGGGTTTGTCGTCCATGGTAACGGTGGCATACACCGAATAATCCTGGGTAAACTCAACCGGCTCGCCCTGAAACATGTTCCTGAGTTCGGCCACGGTAATTACGGTTCCGACCGGTCGCTGCCAGGTGTTTGGATCGTCGAATTCCTGCTTTACACAGGAGCTGATCACCACTGTGCCGGCAATAAAAAGCAGTATTGCAAATATTTTTCTTGAATGGTTCATTTATCCTAATTTTTTAATGTCAGCAAATCAGATTCTGTAGGCCAGGTTCAGGAAATAGGTTCGCCCGTACAGGTAAAAATACTTGGAGGCAAATTTGCCCGGATCCTGCGAGTCGTACCTGAGTTGCTCAAAGCCACCAATGCGGAAGTCGGTAACATCAAACAGGTTGCTTACGCTAATGTTGATGGTGATAAAATGCCTTTGGCGCGTGCGATAGGAATATCCTGCAAAAAGGTCAACGGTGTAATTGTTGCCCAGTCTTTCCTGGTCGAGTATCTGGCTCCATTGCGGGTCGGAAACCACCAGATTCGATACCGCATCGGCGGTGCGGCGGTCGGGATTGATATCAATGTAAATGTCGTCAAAGTAGTTGGCATTCACTCCAACAAACCAGAATCTGGGGTCATTGTAACGCAGGCCAACAGAGCCGGCGGTATGGGTCATGCCCCCGATTTTGTAATTTTTCAGGTATACGGTGCGCTGGTCGGCCAGCACCTCGCGGTCGTTATCGCGCGCAATGGTAACATTGGGACGGGAGTTGTAAATATAATCGCCCGTTCCGGCCACGATATAACCCGATAGGGTGCTGCTCAGGTTAATGTCGATGCCAAGCTCAAGGCCCATGTGGCGGGTGTCGACTCCGGTCATAATGTAATTCACAAACGAGCGAAATTCTTCGTGGTAGAAACTCCTCGACCAGGTCTGATCCCTGAACTCGGAATAGAATGCGCTCAGACGCGATTTTATACGCGGAGTGCGGATAATATAGTTCAAGTCGCCCGAGAAAATGGTTTCGCTGGTCAGGCCTTCGATCACATCGTCGCGTACCCTCGACGAAATATAGGCATCGCGGAAATAAGGGGCACGGGTCATAAACATACCGTTACCGGTCACATAATGGCGGCCGGTAATTTTATAAGTGGTTCCGCCTTTCAGCCCAAAATTGGTGAAGTTTTGCTTTTCTCCATCACCTAAGGAATTATCAGGGAAACGGCCGTTCTGCATATGCCCGGTACGCCAGAAGGTAGTTTGCGAAACGGAAGCCGCAACATAGAAGTCCCAACTCGGCAATATCCAGTCGCTTTGCGCGAAAGCCTGGTATTCATTAATATTTCCTGTAAAGTCATAACCGAAGCGGTCGCCTTCTTTCACCACCCGGTTGGGATTCAGCAGGTCGTTCTGCGACATGTTCGGATCATCAAAATCACGTTCGGCAAACTGGTCAATGTCGTACCAGAATTCGCCACCCAGCAGGTCGGTTATGATCTTAAACTGATTGGTTTTAGCCAGTGAAACGTTCAGGCCGCCTGTAATGGTATTGGTGGCCGAGGGGCGGTAGTTTATGTTGCTGTTAAAAGTAAACTGGTTGCGGTCGTTGCGTCGCTCTTCAATAATATATTTCGAACGCGGGCCGGTTTGACTCTGATCGCTGCCGTTTACGTTGTTTACTGTAAACAGGTTACCGTAATTTGCATTATACAGCCAATCCCAGTTTATCTGTCTGAAGTAGGGGTCATTCATCCAAAGGTTGGTCAGCAGATCCTGTGTTGCGGGGTCGTTGGCATAATAGCTTGGCAGCCAGCGGTAATAGTCGGGGCGGGGGTCTCCGGCCAGCTGGTATCCTGGCTGGTTGTATGAAGCGTGACTGTCGTACCAGTTCAGGGCGGTGGAACCGCCCCGGCCAAAGGTATAGGCAGCGCTGGTGGTTACTTCCGTATTGCTGCCCGGAGTCCAGTAATGGGAGAGTATAATCCACGGGGTGTTGTAGTGGTTTACCCTCGAATTTCGCACCTTGCCATCCTGGTATCCCCAGTTGGGATTATAGAAGTTGTCTCCGGTAAGGTCGTAGGCTTCCTGCGTGGCTACCCCGGGTCGCCCCGTTTTTGAGGGAGCGCCAAAGGCGATCAGACCCAGGCTGTGCTCGTTGTTAAATTTGCGTTCGGCCGAAAGGAAATAGGCCCAGGCATCGTAAAAGGTGCCTTTTACATAACCTTCTTCCGCAGCCCTGCGCGAGCCGCTCAGGGTCCAGGCCCATCCATTGTCCTGCAGCCCGGTGCTGTAAGTAAACATGGCCCTGTGGGCATAGCTGCGGTTGGAATTGGAATAGGTAGTGCGGATGTTGGGACTGTACTGCGAGGCCCTGGTCACGATATTGGTGGCCCCGCCCAGCCCGCCAAAGCTGTTACGCGAGAAACCAATGTTGTTGTGCCCTTCGCTCATGCGGGTAGCATCGTTGAGGCCGCCCCAGGTAGAGTAGAACGCACGCCCGGTTTCAGGGTCGTTTACGGGTATCCCGTTAATCATTACGGTGGTGTTTTCCGAATCATAGCCCCTCACGCGAAAACGGGCCGAGCCAAAATTAAAGCCGGCGGTATTCATGAAAATGTCGCGCGAGCCCTGTAGCAAGCTGCTGATGTCATGTGAGTCGGCATCGCCTTCAATATCGGCCGTAGAAAGGGTAATCACCGGCACTTCGGGCTGTACTTGCTGGGTTACCAGGGTATCGGTCACAGCTTCTTCAACAAGGGGCTCCTGCGCTGCGGCCATTCCAATGCCGGCCAGCAATGGAATGATGAACAAAAGAAAAATTTTCCTCATAAGTTTGAATGAAAGGTTATAAAAGGCTTCCATTGCAGGAAACCTTTGCAGAAAAAATCAACATAGCGGATTGCTTTCCCAAAAGTTGGATATAAAAAATCCTGAATACTTTAAAATGATTATTTTTGAATGTCCAAAAATAATCAATTCCTTTGGAAATACCTTGGGGATTGTTTGAAAAATAAGGCATTGAAATTTATGAATGAAAACTGCCTTTTATTTTCTTAATACCGATTACAAATAAAAAACCATAATTATCATGAATTTCAAGCTGCTCATAACCAGGTTTTCCATAATTGTTTTTGCAATGGCATTTATTTTACCGGTTTTTCTAAAACAGGCATTTGGCCAGTCCACACCCGAAAAGAAAGAGTTTTTAACTGTTTGTATTGGTTTTTATAATGTTGAAAACCTTTTCGACACCATAAACTCACCTGGTATAAATGATGTGGAGTTTACGCCTGAAGGGCCCAATCGGTGGAACTCAGCGAGGTATTTCGAGAAGCTGGAGAATCTTTCTGAAGTGATTGAAAAAATGGGACAGGAACTCACGCCTGATGGTCCGGCAGTGCTGGGCGTTTCTGAAGTTGAAAATCGTGCGGTTCTTGTTGATCTTGCCAGGCGCGAAAGGATAAAAGATCGAAACTACCAGGTGGTGCATCACACTGGCCCCGACCGCCGCGGCATTGATGTGGCCTTTTTGTATCAGCCAAAATATTTTACCTACATTAGCAGCAAGCCTTACCGCACCGTAGTGCCCGGGCGCGACGATTTCCGTACCCGTGATCAGTTGCTGGTTACCGGCGAACTTTTGGGCGAACGCATGCATTTTATAGTGGCGCATTGGCCAAGCCGCAGCGGCGGCGAAAAAGCCAGCCGCCCATTGCGCATTGCTGCTGCTGACATCGCCAGGGGTATCATCGACTCCATCCAAGCCGCCGAGCCCGGCGCAAAAGTTTTCTTTATGGGCGACCTGAACGACGACCCTACTGACCGAAGCGTAAGAAGGCACCTGCGCGCCAGTAGTAATCCCGACAGGCTAAGAGAAAACGAATTGTTTAATCCTTTCTTCGATTTATACAGGAAAGGCATCGGCTCTCTTGCATATCGCGACTCCTGGAACTTGTTCGATCAGATTCTGCTAACCCCTGCTCTGGTCGGAGGAGATTATCAGCAGTTCCGGTTTTTCCGAGCCGAGGTTTTTAACCGTCCCTTTATGCGTCAGCCCTCTGGGCGCTTCCAGGGCTATCCCTTCCGCTCTTACGGCGGAGGCGTTTACTTGGGCGGATATAGCGACCATTTCCCTACGTATGTATTCCTGATCAGAGAAAAACGATAAAGCTATGCCAAAAGTTAATCTTTTTAAATCGTTCGAAAAGCCTGTGGGGCCAAGAAAAAAGCCAAAACGCAAAAAGGTTAAATTCCGCAAAATGGCCTTCAAGCTTACTGATATGCAATACCGGGCTCTGGAGGTGTACTGCCGGAGGTATAATACTACCCCTATCAGGTTTTTGAAGAATTTTGTTAACAATCAGGTGGACCGGTATAAGCAAGAACTGCCGCCACCCTCGTTTGTTACCGAAAACCAACTTGAGTTGTTTGGCGAAGAATAAAGCCCCTTACCTGAAATCTGCAATGGTTGCACCGGCTCCTCCGCGGTCGGGGTGCTCGTCGCGGTAGCGGTTAATTTCAGGAATGCCCTGCAGCAAGTCGCGCACAGCCTCGCGCAAAATACCATCTCCCTTTCCGTGAAGGATCTTCACCTGTTTCACACCCAGCAACACTGCATCATCGATATACCTTCTGAGTTTCATTAAAGCCTCCTCAGCCCTCAGGCCTTTTATGTCGATCTGGGGGTTGAATTCCACTGCCTTTTCATTGATATCGAAAGCCATTTTTACTTTCACTTTGCGTTCGGCGGGCTGGCCCAGGCTGCTTTTCTTAAGTTTTTCCAGCGCGCTCATGGTTGTGCGGAACTTAATGCTGCCAAACGACACCACCACTTTGTTCCCCGATATTTCCAGCACTTCGCCAATGCTCTGCTGGCCTTGCACGCGCACGGCATCGCCAATAACTATGGGCGTATTATCCCTTTCGGGAACAGGAGCCGTTACCGGTTTCTTTTCCTTTTTCTGGTGCGTCTTTGCCTCTTTTAATTTTTCTTCCTGTTGCTGGATGAACTGGTCCATCTCCAGTCGGGCCTGCCTTGTTTCTTCCTTGCCAGCTTGCGCTTCCCTGATCTTACGAATGGTATTCTCGATCATCCGGTTTGTATCGGCCAGTACCTTTTTGGCTTCTGCGCGCGACTGGGCAAGGATCTCTGCCTTGCGTCCCTCCAGCTCGCCACTTAACTTCTCGTACTTGTCGATCATCTCCGAAAGGAACTGATCGGCCGAACGCAGCTCTTTTTCCTTGTCCTCCAGTTCCGATTTCTTCAGGTCGAGGTCCTGCAGCTGCCGGTCGAAATCAAGTTCCTGTACCCCTGCATATTCGCCGGCCTGTTTAAGAATATGCTCTGGTAGTCCAATGTTGCGGGCAATTTCGAAAGCAAAGCTGCTGCCCGGATTACCGGTTTTCATCCTGAAGAGGGGTCGCATACTGCCGGTGTCGAAAAGCATGGAACCATTGGCGATGCCCTTATGCTTGCCAGCCATGAGTTTAAGGTTGGCATAGTGGGTGGTAACTACTCCAAAGGCGCCTTTTTGGTTTAACTTTTCCAGTATAGCCTCGGCAATGGCACCGCCAATGCGCGGCTCGGTGCCAGCTCCAAATTCATCGATCAGAAACAGGGTTTTTCCGTTGCTGTGCTCCATGAAATGTTTCATGTTGAGCAGGTGCGAGCTGTAGGTGCTCAGGTCGTTCTCGAGCGATTGCTGGTCGCCAATGTCAATAAACAACTGCTCAAAAATGCCAGCTTCCGAATAATCGGCCATGGGCACCAGGAGTCCACATTGTATCATGTATTGCAGCAGGCCGCAGGTCTTTAAGCAAACCGATTTTCCCCCGGCATTTGGACCGGAAATGACCAGGATGCGGTTATCATTTTCCAGTGCGATGTCGAGCGGCTCCACATGCTTTTTCTGGGCTTTGTGCGAGAGGTAGAGCAGGGGATGCATGGCTTTTACCCATTGCATGCCAGGGTTTTCCTTGATGCGGGGCTTCTGGGCAAGCATATCGATGGCAATCAAAGCCTTGGCGCGAATGGCGTCCATGATGCCCAGCATACGATAACAGGCAATCAATTCAGGAATCAGGGGTCTGAGCCTGTTGGTGAAAGTTTTAAGAATACGAATGATTTCCTGTCGCTCTTCCAGTTCAAGTTCCCTGATTTCGTTGTTGATCTCGAATACCTCCTCGGGTTCAAGGTAAACGGTCTGTCCCGTAGCGGACTGATCGTGTATGATACCGCGAATTTTTCGCTTGTGGCCTGCGGCAATGGGTATCACCTGTCGGCCGTTGCGCAGGGCCAGCTCCACATCAGAAGAAACCAGCCCCTGGCTTTTGACTTGTTGCAGCAAATGGGCAATCTTACGGTTGGCCTCTGCTTCCAGCCTTTGTTGCCGCCGCCTTATCTCCGCCAGGGCAGCTGAGGCACTGCTGCGCACTTCTGCACGCTCATCAATAATGCGGTCGATATCTTTTGGAAGCTGGGGGTCTGTCTCCAGATTAGCAGTTAGGGTGGCCAGCCAGGGAAATTTTAGCGCTTCTTCGCTGGTGCGTTGTGAAAGGAATGCTATGATTCGCAGAATGGTTTCGTATGAAAGCTTCAGATCCAGCAGATCTTCGGGCTCAAGAAAGGTTTCAAAAGGCTTGATGCGGCGAAATGCCTCGGTGGGATCGAAGTAATTGGACTGTGGAAATGGCAGGTTTTGCAATAATATTTGACGGAACTCTTCGGTCTGGTTCAGCAGCAGCTCAATCCGGTCTTTCTGCGTAAGCAAACCGATCCGCTCCACCTGTCGGCGGCCCAGGGTGCTCATACAGCGGTCCAAAAGCATTGCCCGGATGCGGTCAAAGCCAATTTTTATCTCAAGGTCTGAGGGGTAGATCAAAACAGTTTTTTTGCAAAAGTAATAATGCCGGATGCATTTTTGGCCTTTCACGCAAATTTTGACGAAAAAAGAACGCTTGGCTTCAAAAGGAAAGTGGTTTAAAAATTAGCTTTTTTCGGGTTAAATTCACGGATGGTCCTCTAGTGATAAGGATTGCCTTATCGGAGGAGCAACCATGGAATTTCCCCATTGGTTGCACCCCCCGAACTTCATCCTGATGAAGGGCAAACGCTAAAATCCTTTCGGGGTTTTACCTCCTATTTCTGGTTCTGCGAGGCCGCTTTCCAATCATTTCAATTCAATAGATGCCAAACGCTCTCCCGGGTCTGTAAGAACCTAACCCCCAAAGCCCTCTCCGGGCTTTTTCAAATCTGGTTCAAAATCGGAGTTTAAACGTAGTTAACACGTAGTTTAACCGTTTTTATACGTCTGAACTACGTTTTAAATACGTTTCAAATTCGTTTATACTCCCTGCCTGAATCATACTCAACAAAACCTTTTCCTGGATGGTAAGGCAATCGAATCTGAATGATCTGGATTGGAGGAGGGAGCGTGGAAGAAATAGCCCTTGGTCTTTATTATACCCTGGCAAAAAAAGAGGCTGACTCGTGTTGTTGAGACAGCCTCTTTTTAGTAGCGGGGACGAGAGTTGAACTCGTGACCTTCGGGTTATGAATCCGACGCTCTAACCACCTGAGCTACCCCGCCGTTTTGAGTGGTGCAAAATTAACAAACAATTTTAAAAAACAAGGCAAATTCAGCATTTTTTTCCGGCTAATTAACCTTTGGGTGTAAGGCTTTCTGCCAGGCGTGCCTTGCGCTTTTCGCGTAAGCGTGTAACCTGCGTCATAAGCAGGCCCAGAATTACAATGGCCATGCCCAAAAGCTTGCCCTGGTCAATGATTTCCTTCAGTATAATAAGTGATGTAATGGCGGTAACGACCGGGATAAGGTTGGTGAAAATGGAGGTACGTGCCACACCCAGGGCCCGCACGCCCGAAGTGTAAAACATAAACGCGAGGGTTGATCCGAAAACTGCCAGGGCTATCAGTGAGCCCACCGCCTCGGCCGAAGGCCTTACGCTGATAAAATGCGAAAAGTCGAAAAGAAAGAACAGCGGCATAAAAAACAGGGCGCCCAGCAGGTTCTGCACCGAAATTATGGTAAAGGACGAATATTTATGGGTTAATTTTTTCAGGAAAATGATATTGATGAGGGCCGACAATACGGCAAAAAATAACAGGCCCACACCCAGCGGAGAGGCGCTGAATTTAAATTCTGCATCGAGCACCATAATAAGCACGCCGGTAAAAGAAACCACAAAACCGGCAATGTTGATAAAAGAAAGCCTTTCGCTGAAGGCAATAAAGCCAAGGATGGGTGTGAATACCGGTATGGTGGCAATAATAACTGCAGCCACCGTGGGCGACACATGCAACAGGCCAAAACTTTCACCAATAAAGTAACAAAAGGGCGAGAAGAACGAAAGCAGGAAAAAAGCCTTATAATCCTTTCGGTCTATTTTCTGGCGCTGGCTGCGGAAAATGCCATACATCAGGGCAGAGGAAATGCTAAGTCTTAGAAACATGGTGGTAATGGGCGGATAAAATTCGAAAACGATTTTCATCCACACATAGGATATGCCCCAAAAAACTATTGCCAGCAATACCAGCATGTACACATAATACTTCGGCTTTTTCAACAGGCGGTAATTTTTTGAAGGGCAAAAATACGCAAAATCCCGGTCTAAGACCTGATAATATTATTAACCAAAAACATGTAGCTATTCCATTGTATTTCATTAATATAGAATGAAGGAAAAATCATTGCATTGTTTTATTTTTTTGTATATTGCAGGAATGGTTACAAATTCATCAGGTCATGATGAGTGCTTTGGAAAAGTTCACCCTGGAGTTTCACCTGGAAACTACCCCTAAACTGCTGTATACCCTCATTTCTTCACCGGAGGGACTTACGCGCTGGTTTGCCCACACCATTAAATCGGGCGAAGATGTATATCTTTTCCAATGGGAAGGTAACGAGCAAGCGGCACGCTTGGTGCAGGCCAAAGACAATGAATATGTTGTTTTTCAGTGGCTTGAGGATTACCACAAAGACCTTTTTCTTGAAATGCGTATTGAAACAGATCCTATGTCGAGCGGGATTACACTGGTAATCTCCGATTATGCTGAGGCTACCGATGTGGATTTTTCGAAACGCTTGTGGAGCGCCCAGGTTGGCCAATTACAGCGGCTTTTCAACAGCTGATTCTTTTATTCCACCGGATGGGGCAGTTTGAACCAGTCGGCAACTTTTGTTGTGAGGTCATGGGGTGCACTTTTGTGTCTGAACTCATTCTGACGCGGGTTGTACTCATAATCTTTCTCCCACTCCTTATGGTTTTGCTGTATCTGCTCCAGGGCAGACAGGATAAAGTCGGCCTCGGCGTTGGTCATGGTGGGATGCATCGACAGCCTCACCCAGCCGGGTTTGTCAGAAAGGTCGCCGGTATTGATTTTTTCTGTGATCTGCCGAGAGTGCTCATAATCTACTTTAAGGAGAAAATGGCCATAGGTGCCGGCACAGGCACAACCTCCGCGCACCTGAATGCCATAGCGGTCGCTCAGCAATTTTACCACAAGGTTGTAATGTATATTGCTGAAGTAAAATGACACTACAGCCAGGCGCTCGCGATTGTTGTCGGCCATGATATAAAGGTTGGGGATTTTATTCAGTCCATTAAAAATCCTTTCCACCAATTCTTCTTCCCGAAGACGAATGTTTCGGGTGCCCATTTGGTTTTTCAACTCAATGCATAGTGCTGTGCGGATGGCCTGCAGAAAACCTGGTGTGCCCCCATCTTCACGGGCCTCAATATCGTCGATGTACTTGTACTCGCCCCAGGGGTTGGTCCAGTCAACAGTACCCCCGCCCGGGTTGTCAGGTACTTCGCTGTTGTAAAATGCAGAGTCGAAAATGAGCACGCCCGATGTGCCCGGGCCACCCAAAAACTTGTGGGGAGAGAAAACAACGGCATCCAGTTTCTCCATCGGATCTTCAGGATGCATGTTAATGTCGACATAAGGTGCAGAAGCGGCATAATCGGCCAGGCATACGCCATTGTATTCGTGCATGATGCGCGCCAGTTCATGAATGGGCGTTTCTATTCCCGTAACGTTTGAACAGGCTGTGAATGATCCGATCTTTAACTTGCGGTCTGTGTATTTTTCGAGTTCGGTGCGAAGGTTTTCAGGGTTAACAAGCAGTTCGTCGCCCGGTGGAATAACCACAACATCGGCAATGGTCTCGAACCATGAGGTGTGGTTGCTGTGGTGTTCCATGTGGGTGATGAAAACCACAGGCTTTTCCGATTCCTTGAGGCCACTTTTGTGGCTGAGCTGACCGCAAATGCGAAGGCCGAGCATACGCTGGAATTTATTGATTACGGTGGTCATCCCACTGCCAGCGGTTATGATAACATCCTTTGGGCCAGCGTTTACATGCTTTTTTATCAGCTTATGTGCCAGGTGATAAGCGTTGGTCATTAGGGTGCCGGTTTCGCTGGCTTCGGTGTGGGTATTGGCCACAAATGGCCCGAACGTGCCAGAAATAGCTTCCTCAAGGGGCTTGTAAAGCCGCCCGCTGGCAATCCAGTCGCCATAAACGATCTTTTGGAGGCCGTATGGGCTATGGTATTGCTGATCAATCCCAATAATGTTTCTCCGGAAAGGAGCGAAATAATTTTCAAGGTTTTGCATCGGCCTGGCAAATTTGTGCAAATTTCGAGAAAATTATCCAAACCATAAAATCATTACCTTTGAATTCTTATGCAGAAAATTGCATAACTCATGTTTTTTCGGTTCTTTTGGAAGAGATTTGCCAGGTTCCTTTCTTCAAACATTTACTGTTGGACAAGCGTTTATTTTATGAAAAACTAACAGAAAAAGGAATAATTTTTGCAAGCAACAAACCTTGCGGTTTATTCTTAAATTTTCGGTTACTTTAAGTTTGATTGCAAAAAAAATAAAACATACGGGAAAAATGAAAAACAAAAAATTCGCCTCCCTTCTTTTGTCATTTTTTACATTGATACTTGTATCTGTTTTGATACTGCCCGAGGCCCAGGCCCAGTATTTTGGACGAAACAAGCCGGCTTACCGTAAATTTGATTATAAGGTTTTCCAATCGCCGAATTTTGAAATATATCATTATTTCGAAAATGATTCGGTGGTGCATTCGCTGGCCAATTCTTTTGAGAAATGGT
The DNA here is from genome assembly GCA_019429365.1 of Bacteroidales bacterium. GTDB lineage: Bacteria > Bacteroidota > Bacteroidia > Bacteroidales > UBA7960 > UBA7960. The sequence continues at coordinate 26,173 of JAHYJD010000039.1, forward strand.
ATGTACGTCACCAGGCATTGTTTCTCGATACTTTCGAAACCCGTAACCCGGTAATTATTTATGCCAACCATCCTGATTTCCAGCAAACCAGGGCCATCAGCGGACAAATCAGCATTGGCACCCAGGGTGTTACAGAAGCCTTAAAAAACCGGGTAGTCATTCCGGCCCTGGAAACCAACGCCCAGACCGACCACGTGATCGGGCACGAACTGGTGCACGTTTTTCACTTCCGGGCCATGTTTATCGACGACAGCCTCTCGCTCAACTCATTGCGAAACCTTCCGCTTTGGCTGGTGGAAGGGATGGCCGAATATTTCTCCATCGGCAGCGTGGATGCCAATACAGCCATGATCATGCGCGATGCAGTAAGACGAGACGACTTCCCCTCGCTTCGCGAAATGTCGAGAAGCTACGAGTACAATCCTTATCGCTATGGTCATAGTTTTGTTTCGTTTTTTGGCCGCACCTGGGGCGATTCGCTGATTGCCAAGCTCTATACCGAAACGGCCAAGTTTGGCTATGAGCGTGCCCTGGAGCGGGTTATCGGGCTGAGCGAGACTACCGTTTCCAATCTGTGGAAAAGCTCGGTGACCAATCACTACACTCCCCTTTTGGCCGACAGTGCACGCCATGTAGCAATTGGACGAAAACTGATTTCTGAAAGCAACGCCGGAGAAATGAACATCAGCCCCTCGCTGAGCCCCGACGGCAGGTTCATAACTTTTTTCTCCGAACGTGATCTTGTGAACCTTGACCTTTTTCTGGCCAATGCTGAGACAGGCCAGATTGTAAGAAAACTTTCGAGTTCCATTCGCAACGACGATATTGATGGTTTCAACTTTTTCGAATCGGTGGGCACCTGGTCGCCCGATGGGCAGCAGTTTGTGTATGTGGCTGTGAAGCAAGGTCGCAACCAGCTTATCATTGCCGATGTGAACCGTCCGCGACGTACCCGCGAGGTGTCTATTCCGGGGGTGCCAGCCCTGAATAATCCCAGTTGGTCGCCCGATGGAAAGTACATTGTTTTTAACGGCCTGGTAGATGGTGTAACCGACCTGTTTCTTTATGATCTGGATTCCAGAAAAGTTACTAACCTGACCAACGACCGCTATTCATACATTCATGCAAGCTGGTCGGCCGATGGAAGATACCTTGCCCTTGCCACCGACCGCCCGCAAACTGCCCAGAAGGATAAAGTGGTCAATTTCAACTTTAACCTTGCCATTATGGATATGCAACATCCCGAAAGAAGTATCAGGGTGTTGGATGTGTTCCCTGAGGCAGAAAACCTCAATCCTGTTTTCAGCCCGGAGCAGGACGGCCTGTATTTCCTCTCAAACCGGGATGGGTACCGAAATCTGTACTTTATTCATTTTGAAGATGAAGCTATTTTTCAACTCACCGATTTTTACACTGGCATCTCGGGCATAACACACCTGTCGCCGGCCATGAGTGTGGCGCGCCAAACAGGTGAAGTAGTTTACAGTCTTTACCAGGACAAGAAATTCACCATTTACAGTGCCGGCCCTGAAGATTTCGAGCGCAGGCAAGTCGATCCAGCGGAGGTAGATTTTACTCCTGCCACTTTGCCTCCCTTCGAAAGGGCCAGCAGACCAATGGTCGATGCAAAACTGAGTGTAGAGCCGGCAACGCCCATTTTTCCCATAGATTCATTTGCCGAAACGCCCTTTCAACCCAGGTTCAGCCTTTCATATATCGGCAGTTCTGGCGTAGGAATGGCCACCAACCGTTTTGGCACCGGCGTGGCCGGTGGGGTTTCCATGCTGTTTAGCGATATTACCGGCGATAACCAGATGTTTGCCGCGCTGGCTGTGAACGGCGAAATTTACGACTTCGGCGCACAGGTCGGTTACCAGAACCAGAAAAGCCGACTGCGCTGGGGTGGTATGGTGTCGCACATTCCTTATCCTTACGCCTTTCTTAACTATACCACGGAGGTTTTCTATACCACAGACAGCGTGCCTTTCCTGGTCGATAATCTTCAGATTATCCAGTACCGCACATTCGAAGACCAGCTAACAGCATTCGCTTATTATCCGTTCAGCACCACTCGACGTATTGAGGCCAGTGCCAGCATGGCCTGGTATTATTTCCGTATTGACGCCTACAATAACTATTATCTCGGAGGTTTATTCTACGGACAGGACCGCGAACGCCTGGATGCCCCGCCCGGGTTCAACCTGCAGCGAGTCAGCCTCAGCTATGTGGGCGACAACTCCTACTTTGGCATGGCGTCGCCCCTTACCGGGCAGCGCTACCGTTTCGGGGCCGAGCAAATATTCGGTTCAGTGAATATGACCAGCGTTACGGCCGACTATCGAAGGTATTTCTTCCTCAGGCCCGTTACCCTGGCCTTCAGGACTACCCACTATGGCCGCTATGGCAAGGAAGCCGACGATCAGGGCATATTCTACCCCCTTTACCTGGGATACCCGGGCTTTGTCAGGGGCCTTGACTATAATTCGCTGTATAAACTGCAGGGTGGTAATCTGATTGGTGAAGACTGGTCATTCGAAAGTTTGCTGGGCAGCAAGGTAATTCTTGGAGGCATTGAACTCAGGATACCGTTTACAGGCCCCAAAAGGCTGGCCCTTATTTCAAGCGGCCTGCTTTTTACTGAGCTGAATTTCTTTGCAGATGCCGGCGTGGCTTGGCAGGGCGGGCAGACCATCACGCTGAACCCCGACAATGTGAGAGACCCCAATATGCGTTTCCCGTATTTCTCCATTGGGTCATCCTTGCGGATAAATGTTTTTGGTGCCCTTATCCTTGAACCTTTCTATGCTATGCCATTCCAGACAGGTGGCCCAAGCAAGGGGGTGTGGGGATTTAATTTCCTGCCGGGATGGTAATTGCTCAGAGCTCAGAAAGCAGAGGGCACAGAGTTTAGAGGAAGTTGGTAGCGGTGGTGAGGAGAAATGAGAGGTGAGAGATGAGATAAAAAAA
>JAHYJD010000156.1 GCA_019429365.1 Bacteroidales bacterium
CTGTGCAGTAATTCCTTGGGGGGGTATTCGTTTGATGGCCTCGCAGATAGCGTAGACTTCGAAAAGCAGGGTACGGCCATCGGTACAGTGCTTATCCTGCTGTTTTATACCACAAGGGCACTCTTTTCAGTGCCCCCTTGAGTTATTCCGGGGAAAGTCAAATAAATTTTGTGGGGATGTAAGGCCCCATTTACGTAAAATCGTTCTTTGACAATTCGGTAAAACTTTACAGCTTTTCGATTCTTGGTTATGAAAATTTAGAGGACGGGAGTACTGATCCCGCACTCAACGCTAACTGCGTTTTGGGACAGCTTCCGTTCCTCTCTCTTCTTCCTTTGCCGCCTCGATATTGGGGCGTGTGCGTCAAAATCTTGATACCGACGACTTTTATCTTTACCCACCTTTGGTGGTTGGGTTGAGGCTTTTGCCCTGTTATCCAAGTCTATTTCAGGATTAAACGGCGTACTGTTCTTTAACATTCCGTAAGTAATCCTGAGTATTTTATGCATGCACAGACCGATTGCCGCCATTTTCTCCATGCCCTTGGCAACGTTTTGTTGATAGAGCTCACGGATAAGAGAGTTTGAGCTAATCGCAGACATTGCCACCATAAAAAGGATTGCCCGGGGTTCTTTCCGGCCTTTTTTGCTCATGCGAACGGCGCCGACACCATCCCCGCTGACCTTATAGACAGGATGAAGGCCGAAGAAAGAAGCCAACTTTTTCACAGTAGAAAACCGTTCGACCGCCTGTATTTCGAGCATTAAGCCTATGGCCGAATAATCTCCTATTCCTGTAAAGGTTTTCAGAAGTTCCACCTCAGGAAAGTTACACTCTTCCGCCAGGATTTTTGTCTGCGCTTTAATGGTTTTTTGGAGGTGCTGGATTTGGCCGACAGTAGCACAGATCAGTTGTCCTGTGATAGCGTCTGTAGCGGATGCAATACTTGTCTTGGCACCAGCCACCAGCTCGCTGGCGCGACTTGCCGATATATACGGAATCCGGGCCACCGATGTTGCCCTGGCTTTGCCAAGCTTTGCGGCTGTTGGATATTGTTTCAACAGCGTCATGACCCAGCCGGGCATCCCTTCCTGGCAGTACTTTAATATCTCCGGATTGGCGCTATAAAGCAGGGATTCTAGTTGGTTGAGCAACTGGGTTTTCTGTTTGGTCAACATCTTGATAAAGGACCACTGTTTTCGAAGACTCGCCCAATAATCTTGTTGCTGGTAGATCACCTTTTCAGGGTGAGCGATTAAATATTCAGCAACACCTTGGGCGCTGATCTTGTCCGTGATGATCCTTTTCAGGCCTGCCTCGTTATTCTTGCAAACACCCGCGGGATTGAGGCGAGCTGTTTTAACGTTTAAAGAACCCTGGAATTTGCTTAGGGTTTTGTGCCAGTTGTTTTCATAACCGCCGGTGCTTTCTAATGCGGCACAAAGTTCCGCGTCAGGATGTTCTTCAAAAAAATCAAGAAGTCGATCATACAAGAGACTATGCCCGGCAATGGTATCATCCAACTGAAAGTTTTCCTTAACCAGTCGTTTTTTATTGTCGAGAATGACAAAGTCGGAATACCCTTTGCTCACGTCACCACCTAAGTAATACTGTTCCATGGAAACTCCTTTTTCGATAAATACGGTTGAGAAATACCAGGAATCATCAGCCTTGTGACATACGGTGTCAAAGCACCACGTTATTCCTCGACTTAAACCTGGTGGAAGGAAGACACTCAAGGACGGGCTCATAACCCAAGGGGTGACCCTTCTCTTCCACAACCTGATAGTTTTACCGAAAAAAGCTATGAACTATTTGCAAATAAAAAAAATTCCGGGGGGCCACTTCGATTCATGCCGCAGATGAAAACACCGATATTGGCCTCGACCTTCCAAGATTTATTCTTAAAGGTGTTGAAAAGTAGCTCCCTAAACCCGAGTGTTTTGGCCCAATAGCTCTTCAGCTTTGTTTTTTTCGTTACATTTTGCGCCTGTTGACCATCTTCAAGCTTGCCGGGGATTGTTTAAGCTCTTTCGTGTTCCCGCAGGGGGATGCTTTTTTGAATTATGGCAAACGAACCGGTCAATTCGGCAAAACGTAACAAAAAGGATATGTGTTATTTTTTTCTTTTATTTCATCATGTTATGCGTTTCAAGCCGCTTCACTGAACAACTCGGCCTGGCGCTTGTCGGGTTTTTCTTTCCTTCTGGTGCCGGCCATTTTGATCAGCAATACGGCGATGCTGCTCAAAGTAGATCGGGCCATGGTGGTATCCCGGCTTCGCACACGAAGAGTTTCCAGGCCGGTTTGATTTTTGAGGAGGTTAAAGGGCCGTTCGCAATTTTTGCGAATTTCGTGGGCCTCTTTTACCTGCCCGGTTTCGTGGTAGGGGATGCGCTGGAATATTCCGCCATCAACCGGGACATACCGATACTGGAGACATGTTCCTGAGTGCCGGCATTCGCCTGCTTCCGCCGCGCACTTGTATTCGTGGTTTTGGCTTTCAATCCCTACACGGACCATCGGGATACTGCATGAATCGTTGCAAAACACGGCGCCGTTGATACCATTGACGTTTTCCGGCAACGCTACTTTTTTTGCAGGCGGCGTTGTCACAATGACACCGCTTTGCTCGAACAAGGAACCATCCTTGTCGTGATATGCCTCATCTGCTGTGACGAGTTTCACGTCAATCCCCATTGCCTGAGCCAGTTTAACCAGGAAGGGCAGGAAGTGGCTGTCATGATGATTTGCCGGGGCCAGAACCGAAGCCAGAGGATAGCTGTGACCTGTTTTGGCGTCGATTGCGGTAAGGGTATGCAGCCGGTACCCGATAACGTAAGGCGATTTGTCCCGCTTGTTGCGCCGCTTGCCGCAGTCACAGTCAATATCTTTGTAAATGCGGACTTTTTTGCCATTTACATTCAGGCTGGCCAAAGGAATCCTGCAATCGTTTGCCAGCTCGGTGGAATCGATGCCATGGAGATGGCAATCACCAAGCAAGCCGGACTGGTTAAAATGGTGCAGAACGTATACCAGCAGGTTGGTCTGCTGGACAAAAGATAGACTTGAACGGAATTTGCTGAGCTGGGTATGATCGATCATGGTCTTTTTGTGGAGCGGCAGGCCGACAAAGACCCGATTTTGCTTGCGGTCCAGGCCAAGATATTCCTCGGTGCAGAATTTCCGGTAACTGATCTCGGGGTATTTGATTGCCTTGAGCAATTCGGCGAGGAAGAAATTGCAGGGGAAAAAATCCCGCATGGCCGGGCGATAACCATCGTAGGCAAGCAACCGGTTAATGACTCCGTCATCAATCAGGCCATGGACAAATCGTAATTCTTCGTCTTCTACATACTTGGCTGAACGTTTAAGGTCAGAAAATTTCATGATTTTGCTATTATTGATCATATCGATAAATCGAGCCATCTCGTCCAGACTGATAATCCCTTTACCCGGCAACTGCGTCTCTATGCCCAAAAGTTCATGGATAGGGGCCTTTATCTCCTGCGTGAAATCATACTCTCCGGTCACCTCCGCCAGGACTTTCCCGGCCATCTCCTTCTTAATCTTCCTCGGGAGTCGGCGCCAGTTGGGAAATTGTTTTTTCAGTTGTTTCCGGACGATAAGCTTGATATTCTTGTGGTGCATGAAAAGCCTCTTTTTTTGGCGGGTATCTTTTGATCGGGATTCCCTGTCATTATAGAGGCTTTTCTATTTTAACCAACTGTTTTTATTCGATATTTAACCGCTTTTCTCAACACCCTTTGATAGTGCTCAATCACGCTTTTCAAAAGAAAACACAAAAAACACCGAAGCAGGCCATAAAACTGGCAGAGGAAAGGAAACGGGATTACTTCAAAAGGAGTTGAAAATGAGTGATTTAAAAAAATAC
>JAHYJD010000040.1 GCA_019429365.1 Bacteroidales bacterium
TCCCAGCTGGTAGCCGCTGATGCTCTCTACGCCCGGATAGTTGGCTATTTCGTGGGTCAGCACCATTTGCCCGCCCACGGTACCACTGTCGAGCAGCAGGGTTTTCAACCTGGCCCGCGACAGGTAGATCCCCGCCGTGAGTCCGGCGGGGCCTGCACCTATCACTATGGCATCATAATGCTTTACTCCATCCATGGTATTAAGCGTTTACGGCCTGAGCAAATTGTTCGTCGAGAATTGTGGTGATTTGCTGACGGGTTTGTATGCTCGAAGTAGCCTTCACTACCTGGCCGTTTTTGTAATAAATGGTGAAAGGAATACCCATAAAACCGCGTACCTCAGGAAGATTGCGTATTACGTGTGCATCAGCATGGTCAAATTCCATATCATAAAACTTCACGTGGGGGTATTCTTCTTCGAGTTCTTCGGCAATGCCATAAACGGGAATACACATGGGCCCCATACGGCCGCAAATAACCATTACGTTTTCGTTTTCGCTGATGATTTTGGCATGATCAGCGGCAGATTCGATGTGCTTCAGATTGGTGTACAACATAATTCAAATTTTTGTTGAGTGAATATTCTGTTTTTTGTTGAATGCGTGCTAAAAATTTTCTTATGCAAAATTACCAGCATGAAGGCAAACAAAGAAAAAACAGGGCCTGTGATGCAGCAGGTCTGCAATTGAGATAGGACAGGATTTTTATTGAGGAAAATCCGGGGAGGGTTGAAAACAGAATATCAGGAAGGGTCCTTTGGCGACTACTCCACGGTCACCGACTTGGCCAGGTTGCGGGGTTGGTCTACGTTGCAGCCGCGCATAACGGCAATGTGGTATGAGAGAAGCTGCAGCGGAATGGTAGCCACCAGGGGCACGAAGATCTCGTCGGTTTCAGGAATCTCGATCACGTAGTCGGCCATGCCGCGCACAATTTCGTCGCCTTTGGTTACAATGGCAATGATTACCCCTTTGCGGGCCTTCACCTCCTGGATGTTGCTGATTACCTTTTCGTAGGTGCCTTTTTTGGTGGCCAGCACCACCACGGGCATATGTTCGTCGATCAGGGCAATGGGGCCGTGCTTCATTTCGGCTGCAGGATAGCCTTCGGCATGGATATAGGATATCTCCTTAAGTTTCAGCGCGCCTTCGAGGGCTACCGGGAAGTTATACCCACGGCCTAAATAAAGGAAATTACGGGCATCCTTAAAGTGGGTGGAAATTTCGTACACCAGGTCGTTTACCTTCAGTACCTCTTCCACTTTGGCAGGGATGGATTCCATTTCGCTGATCAGCTCGTAATAGCGCGACTTCGACAGGGTACCTTTGCGCTGCGCAATGGCCAGTGCCATAAGCGCCAGCACGGTAACCTGTGCCGTAAAGGCTTTGGTGCTGGCTACGCCGATCTCAGGACCGGCGTGGGTATAAGAGCCGGCATGGGTGGCGCGGGCAATTGACGAGCCCACCACATTGCAAATGCCAAGTATGGTGGCGCCTTTCGATTTGGCCAGCTCAATGGCGGCCAGGGTGTCGGCCGTTTCGCCCGACTGGCTGATGGCAATGACTATATCGTCCTCGTAAATTACCGGGTTGCGATAACGAAATTCCGAAGCATACTCTACCTCCACCGGAATACGGGCAAGGTCCTCAAAAAGATACTCACCAACCAGCCCTGCATGCCACGAGGTGCCGCAGGCTATCATTAAAATGCGGCGGGCGTTGAGAAACTTCTGCTCGTAATCGATAATACCGCCCAGCACCACCTGTCCCGTTTGCAGGGTAAGCCTGCCGCGCATGCTATCCTTAATGCTTTTGGGCTGTTCGTAGATCTCCTTCAGCATAAAATGCGGAAAGCCGCCCTTTTCGATGGTCGACAGCTGCATTTCGAGGTGGTGCACAAAAGGGGTCTTTTCCTTGTTGCGGATGGTTTTAATCTTCAGCTCACCCTTACGGGGAACAATGGCCAGCTCCTCATCGTCGAGGTACACCACATTTTGGGTGTATTCTACAATTGGAGAGGCATCGGAGGCAATAAAATACTCATCCTTTCCAATGCCGATGACCAGCGGACTGCCTTTTTTGGCTGCGATAAGCTTGTCGGGTTCATTTTCTGAAATCACCACAATGGCATAGGCGCCCACCACATAATTCATGGCAATGCGCACGGCCTCTACCAGCTCCACCCCTTCTTCTTCCTGTATGTTTTCGATCAGGTGCACCAGCACCTCGGTATCGGTATTGCTCTTAAATTCGAAGCCACGGTTTATGAGCTCCGTTTTCAGCGAACCATAGTTCTCGATAATTCCGTTGTGAATAATGGCCAGTTTACGGCTCTGGCTGTAGTGCGGGTGGGCGTTCACATCGTTGGGCTCGCCGTGGGTGGCCCATCGGGTGTGGCCAATACCTACCGAACCTCTAATATCTTTGTCTCTGACATTCTCCTCAAGATCCGATACTTTGCCATGATTTTTGTAAAGTTTCAGGCCGCCATCGAGCAAGGCCAGACCGGCACTGTCGTATCCGCGGTATTCAAGCCTTTTAAGACCTTTAATTAATACCGGATAGGCTTCGCGCGGGCCAATGTACCCAACAATTCCACACATATTAAAAAAAATAAGGGGAGAAAATTAGTCGAAAAGAGTGTAAATTATCTCCAGTTTCATGGGCTTCTCGGTTCGTCCGGGCCCTCTGAGCACCACGCGCTGGGCGTTCTCTGCCGAGCCCGAAACAATCAGAACCAAATCACTGTTTTCTAACTGACCGCTCAACACTTCCTGTATATGCTGCGTAATGTTGAACTCGTATTGTTTTTTTGACTCATCATAAACACCGCCAAAATAGGTCTGCCCCAGGGAGTAATCGCGCAAGGCAACCAATTCTTCGTCTTCTGACATTTGCAGGAGGAACAACCTGCGGGCAGTAAAATAAGTATCGTCGCTAAATTCCTCTTCAATGGGAATAACAAGCTTTGCCTGATTAATGGTTACGTTATCCACTTCTCCAAGCTTATCAAGATAAGGCAGTTTTAACCTGGCACGCAGTCCGCCCAGTGATTTGAGAAAAATCAAACTGTCGTTAAGCTGTCCGGGATTGTTAAGTTGCTCGAGGATAAGCGGATGGCTTCCTTCAAAGTCAAAATGTTCGGCAAAAGTAAGACGCTTGGCAAATTCGCTTAAGTAAAAATTGTATTGCCGGGGTGTGGGCACTGTGTCGGCCGCCTCATGATAATAGAGCCTGAGGGTGGTATAGAACGAAAACATGTTGATGTTGAAAACGGAGCCGCCTTCGTTAAAGTTGTCGGCCACGGTAATATGAATCCCCTTAAAATAATCGAGGAAGTTGTCTACGTTTTCAAAAGCCTCGGTGCCGTTGGCGTTAATAATTTTTTGACCAAACCAGTCGGAAAGCCGCATGGTGAAGTGTGGAGCAAAAAAGGTCGTGTCGATCAGGGTGCTGTCGGTGGGGGCTGGGCGTAAAATACGGTGGCCGATATTTCGCTCCACTACCGCCAGGGGTTGGTTGTTGAAAAGAGAATCGGCATCCGGCACATGTTCGAGCAGTTCGTAAACCCGTATGGTTTGAAAAGTTTCCAGATTACCATAATACTCGCCGGTATAGCCCAGCGAAAGCACTATGGAGTCGAGCACGGGTTCTTCGCCCAGCGAGAAATCATTGGATGGCAAACGAAACTGAGTATAAATGCTGGCCCTGACCTTTCCAAAAACCGGATCGTGCATTAAACCCAGCAAATTCTGGTAGCCAATATTGGTGGGGATGGTATCGTCCTTTTCAAAAAATGCCGCAATGGTAACAGTGTCGGTCATTTGGTAGCCGGCCTGGTCATCGATCAGGTTCAGGCCAATACCGTCGGGCTCAGTACAGCTATGCCAGGCAAGGAAAAGGGCGAGAATGGCTATTACTTGAAAAGGGATGCGGAAAAAACCCCCGTTGAAACGGGGGAAAAGGTGCTTTTTCAAAGTAGGAATATTTTTCTGATTCAGAGAGATCAATGAAAATAAGGTATTTCAGGTGGCAAATTTATAAGAATTTATTCTGAAACCACCGATTCGTTGACCAATACTTCATCATAAAAATCGTTAAAGGCATCCATATATGTATCCATCGACTGGTAGCCGAGCAATGGCTTGTTGCTTTCGCGGGCGTATTTCTCCACTTCGGGGTCGATGGTTTCACTCCCAAAAATGACTCCGTCGGAATAATCGATGGCAGCTTTGCTGATGTTTACAAATGTTGGCTCCTGATACCCGGAAAGGTGTTCAGCCTTGATTTCCTTGGCCGTCAGTTTTTTAGCCAGGGCAGGGTCGAGCGAGCCCGGAAAACCGTCGTTGTAAACAGAATACACCACCTTGGTGTCAGAAAACATGGGGTTTTCCTTCAGGGCCACTTTTATGTAAAGCGGCATAAGGCTGGTAAACCATCCGTTGCAGTGTACAATATCGGGAGCCCAGCCCAGCTTTTTTACGGTTTCAATTACACCACGCGTAAAGAAAATGGCGCGCTCATCGTTATCGGCAGCATACTTGCCGGTTTTGTCGGCAAGGGTGTATTTGCGCTGAAAGAAATCTTCATTGTCGATAAAATAAATCTGCATGCGGGCAGCCTGAATGGATGCTACCTTGATAATCAGAGGGTGGTCGGTATCGTTGATTACCAGGTTCATGCCTGAAAGACGGATAACTTCGTGCAACTGATTGCGGCGCTCGTTAATGCTGCCGAAACGTGGCATAAAAGTACGGATTTCCTTGCCTTTTTCCTGAATACCCTGCGGTAAATGCCGGCCAATAAGGCCCATCTGGCTTTCTTTCAGGTAGGGAGTTATTTCCTGTTGAACGAATAGCACTCGGGGTTTTTCCATAACAGTTAAGTAGTTGAAAGTAAGAAGAAGAAATAGTTTGCAAATTTACGCTTTTTTTTGGTCATTATCAAAATTTCCTTTTAGCTTTGCCGGTTTGTTTTGCGCAGGCATTTCTTTATTCATATATTTGCAAAAAGCTTATTTGCAGCGAAATACATTTCCGCCTTCAATAAAATACAGTTTGTCTCATCATCTCATTATTCATTTGTCGAAAATCCGTTCGTTTTTCAGTGAAGAAGTTGGGCAGGTATTTCAGGGTTTTCATTTTTCTGGCACTTGGCCTGCTGCTGCTTTGGTGGGTAACTCGTGGGCAGGATATCGACAAAATTGTTTTAGAGCTCAGAAACGCCAACTACTTCTGGATCGCGCTGGCAATGGTGGCCGGGGTGTTGAGCCATGTGGCAAGGGCTCAGCGCTGGAATATCCTGATACGCTCCATGGGTTATAAGGTGGGATTGGGCAATACCTTTCACGCGGTAATGTCGGGCTACCTGGCCAACCTGGTGGTACCCAGATTGGGCGAAGTGTCGAAATGCGCCGTACTGAGCAAATCCAACGGCATACCCTTCAACTCCCTGGCCGGCACCATGATCGCCGAACGTTTTATCGACATGATTACCCTGGTGCTGCTCATGTTTTTCACCATCCTTTTTCAGTTCAGCTTTCTAAAAGATTTTCTTTACAACTTTTTCTTTCGTTCACTCATTGAGAAGAGTACCTCGGACCTGCTGATATTTTTTGTTGCCGCAGGCTTGTTTTTCCTGGCCGTTCTTTTGCTGGCCTGGTGGATCAGAAAAAAGCTGATAAATGCCCAGGCGGACACCTTCGCATATAAGCTGAAAAGGCAACTGCTCGGTTTTGTTAACGGCATAAAAACCCTTTGGAGAATGCGCAGCAAGGCATGGTTCGTGTTTTACTCCCTGCTGATCTGGGCATTGTATTTCCTTACGGCCTACCTTGGATTTTTTGCCATCGGAGCCACTTCTCACCTTTCGCCAATGGCAGGGCTTACCTTGCTGGCAGTAGGCAGTTTGGGCATACTGGCACCGGTTCCGGGCGGCATTGGCACCTATCACTTTATTACCATCGCCACCCTTACTCAACTTTATGCCGTTGCACCTGAGCCTGCCACATCCTATGCCTACATATCGCATGCCTTGCAAATGGTAGTGATCATTGGCAGCAGCGGGCTGCTTTGGGTATGGTTTACTTTCGTGGCAAAGCCAAAACCGCAAATTCAGGAGGTTAAGCAGTAGCCGGCTGAACAACCTTGGATGGCAGCTGTTTTATGTAAGAATAAACCACAGGGATAAAAAGAAACGCCAATGACCTCCAAAAAACAAGTCATTGAATCGAAAATCATTCAGTCTGCTGACAGCCTGGAATTGTCGCGATTAATAAACTACTGGCGCTTGCGCAACCGCAAAGTGGTTTTTACCAACGGCTGCTTCGATATTCTGCACCTGGGGCATATCGACTACCTTTCGAAGGCTGCCGACCTTGGCCATGAGCTGGTGGTGGGGCTCAACACCGACCATTCGGTGAGGCGCCTCAAGGGACCCGGGCGCCCGGTCAACGATCAGGATGCCAGGGCAAGGCTGCTGGCCTCCCTGTTTTTTGTGAGCGCCGTGGTGCTCTTCGATGAAGATACGCCTTACGAACTCATTAAAAAGGTGCAACCCCAGGTGCTGGTAAAAGGCAGCGACTACAAGGCCGAGGACATCGTAGGTTACGATGTGGTTACAGCCAGGCAAGGAGAAGTGATTACCATCGACTTCCTCGAAGGTTTTTCTACCAGTGCCATCATTGAAAAGCTGCGCCGGGAAGAATAGGGCAAAACAGCCCGTATCCTTTAGTTTTAATAAAAAATAACACCACGCGTCCACTGGTTTTAACTAATTTCGTTTTCAGGAATTTAATGCCTGTATCTGAGAAAAAATGGAAAACACGCCAAAAAAATATACCCGCTTCAAAATTTACCTCCCGGTTATCATGGCCCTGGTGCTCATTGCCGGCTTTATTCTTGGCCTCAATTTGCGCCCGCGCGAATCGCAGACCGAAAAGAAATTCTTCAGTATTGGGGTTGACCGGGGCAACCAGCTCAATAACATCATCAATTTTATCCTGGAGGCCTATGTCGACTCTGTCGATCGTCAGACCCTTACCGAGGAGGCGATCCACAGCCTGCTGAAAAACCTCGATCCGCACTCTGCCTACATTCCCGCAAGGGATTTCCGCGAAATGAACGACCCGCTCATGGGCAGTTTCGAAGGTATCGGTATTGAGTTTAACATGATCAGCGATACGGTGGTAGTTATCAACCCCATTGCCGGTGGGCCCAGCGAAAAGGCCGGCATTATGCCCGGCGACCGCATTGTGTTGGTGGAAGACGAGCCCATTGCAGGGGTCAGTATGTCGACCAATGAAGTGGTGCGCCGCCTCAAGGGCGAAAAAGGCACCCAGGTGAATGTTATGGTAAAACGTTCGGGAGTGGGCGAACTGCTACCCTTTACCCTCATCCGCGACCAGATACCCCAATACAGCCTGGATGTGGCCTATATGGTTGATGAAGAAACCGGCTACATTCGTCTGAATAAATTTTCGGCCACCACCCACCAGGAGTTTGTGTTGGCACTGGAGCGCCTCAAGCGCGAAGGCATGCAGAAAATGATTCTCGACCTTCGCGGCAATGGAGGGGGCTTCCTGGAGGCTTCTATCAACCTGGCCGATGAGTTTCTCGATGCACAAAAGTTAATCGTTTACACCGACGGCCGAAACCGGCCACGGCAATTTGCGCATGCGCGCCGCAACGGTGGCTTCGAAACCCAGCCCCTGGTGATCCTGATCGACGAATGGTCGGCTTCGGCCAGCGAAATCGTGGCAGGCGCCGTGCAAGACAACGACCGGGGCATTATTATCGGCCGGCGCTCCTTTGGCAAAGGCCTGGTGCAGGAACAAGTGCAGCTGGGCGATGGTTCGGCCATGCGCCTGACTGTAGCCAGATACTATACGCCCACCGGGCGCAGCATACAGAAACCTTACGATAACGGGGAAGAAGAATATTACAGTGAGTTTATGACCCGCCTGCTCGATGGTGAGCTCGAAAGCCCCGACAGCATAAAATTTGCCGATTCGCTGCGCTTCGAAACACCTGCAGGAAGGGTAGTTTACGGTGGTGGCGGCATTATGCCCGATATCTTCATTCCTATTGAAACGGGCGAGCAGTTTGTGTTTTACAACCAGGTGGCTAACCGCGGGCTGGTTTACCGCTTTGCGTTTGGCTATGCCGACCGTAACCGCAACACCTTGCAGCAGCACCAAAATGCCGCCTCCTTTGTGAGGGATTTCAGCATTAGCCAAAATGTTTACCGTGACTTTCTCAACTTTGTTACTGCCGAGGGGGTAAGCATACCATCCACCATCAGCAACGAAAGCGAATCTTTGATTCGCCGTTACCTGAAGGCCTATATTGGCCGGAATATTTTCGGAGCAGAGGCCTTTTTCCCGGTTATCAATCAGGACGACAAGGCTTTCGGTAAGGCCCTGGAGGTGCTGCGCAACGGAACCTACTCAAGCTTGCTGCTGCCGCAACAAGAGGTCGTATTTTAGAGCCCTATTTCAGGAGCTATCTTTTTCATGGCATTTACCGAGAGCTCGGCAAATTCGGGCAGCGGAATGCCAATCTTTTCGCATTCCATAATGGTTTCGCGCCTTACGCTGGCGGCAAAAGCCTTTTCTTTCATACGTTTAACAACCGATTTGGCCTTTACGCTTTCCACCTTTTTATCAGGATAAACCAAAGCAGTGGCCGTAACCAAACCGGTTATGGTTTCTCCGGCTGCCAGGGCATGGTGAAATAATTTACTGCGAGGCTGTCCGTGCGCCGCATCCTCATTGTGCAGCATGATAGCTTCAACTACATCCTCCTCCAGGCCGTGCTCCCTGAGTATTCGCGCTGTTTCCATGGCGTGGGTATGCATGTCGCCATTGGTCATCTCCACATCAAGGTCGTGCAGCAAGCCCGCTATTCCCCATTTTTCCGGATCTTCACCCAAGCGTTCAGCCAATGCACGCAGCACCGCTTCCGATGACAGGCAATGAGCTATCATCCGCGGATTTTTAACATATTGGTGTAATAACCTTAGGGCTTCATCTCTTTGCATAATTTTTTTTCAGCGAATTTAAACCAAATTCATCTTTTTCTGAAATGCAGACCATAGCAAAACCACCCTTTATTCGCACATATCTAAACATTTATTTAATTATTTTTCAATTTTTTTTACGGAAAGAACATTTTTAAATAAAAATAACTTATTATTGCAGTTCGAAAACACGACATGAACCAGAGCTTTTCATATTTCGCCAGCTATTTTTATTTCTATTTCTACTTTGGTAGAAGTGGGGCTTGGTGACAATATGTTTGCTTTTGAGTAATAACCATAAGGTAAATTGACCAGGCCCCGCAAATGCGGGGCTTTTTTTTTGCGTTTTATGAAAAAAGTGGCAATACAAGGCATAAGGGGTTCCTTTCATGAAGAGGCTGCCTTTCTATACTTCGGCAAAGATTTTCAAGCCGTTGAGTGTATGGATTTCCGCAGCCTGGTGAACCGGGTTGGGACAGGGCAGGCAGACTTCGGCGTTATGGCCGTGGAGAATTCACTGGCAGGCGGTATGCTGCCAAATTTTTCGCTGATAAGAAATGCCTCCCTTCAAATTGCCGGGGAAGTATATCTGCGCATTTCCCAGCATTTGATGGCCCTGCCCGGCCAAAGCATCGAAGACCTAACGGAAGTGCGCTCACACCCCATGGCACTGATGCAAACAGAGGCGTTTTTTCTGAAACACCCCGGCATCCGCCTGGTTGAATCATACGACACGGCCCTAAGTGCACGCGAGATTAGTGAAGAAAAGCTGAGCAGAACCGGAGCCATTGGAAGCGAACAAGCAGCCCGCATCTTTGGTTTGTCGATTCTGGCATCATCCATTGAGACCAATAAGGAAAATTTTACCCGCTTCCTGGTTGTTGGGCCCGGAGCACCAAAGCTGGATAAAAACCTTCCTGTAAAGGCAAGTGTGGCTTTTATTGCGCCCCATGTGCCGGGCGGACTTGTTAAGGTGCTGAACCCCCTGGCCGATGCCGGGGTAAACCTGAGCATGCTTCAGTCGCTGCCGCTGGTGGGATCGACCTGGGAGTATATCTTTCATGCCGATTTGATTTTTTATGACCAGGACCATGCAAGCAAAATCATCAGCGACCTGGAAAAAAAGCTTCAGAGGCTCTGGGTTATGGGCCTTTATCATCCCGGAGAAAAACCGCCAGCCAAGCACAATGGTTCGTCAAACCTTTCAAAAGAAATGAATCATGTACATACCAGCCGCTGACAGGATTCATTCCGTAACGGAATACTACTTTTCTCAGAAGCTCAGGGAAATTGAGCAAATGAGAAAGACAGGCATTGATGTGATCAATCTTGGCATCGGAAGCCCCGACCTTGCTCCATCTGAAAAAACCATTGAAGCCCTGGTAAAAAGCAGCTATGAGCAGGGAAACCACGGATATCAGTCTTATAAGGGAATTCCAGAACTGCGCACTGGGTTTGCAAACTGGTATGCCAGACATTTTGGGGTAAAGCTCGATCCGGAACGTGAGATACTTCCCCTGATGGGCTCAAAGGAGGGCATAATGCACATCAGCATGGCTTTCGTTAATCAGGGTGATGAAGTGCTGATCCCCGATCCCGGATATCCAACCTATGGTTCGGCCACAGCATTGCTTGGCGGTATCACCCGAACTTATTCACTGACGGAAGGGAATGACTGGCTGCCCGACTTTGACCTGCTGGAAAAGCAAGGGCTTGAAAAGGTCAAACTCATGTGGGTGAACTACCCTCACATGCCCACAGGCGCCAGGGCAAACCCTGAATTTTTCAGGAAACTGGTTGAGTTTGGCGTGCGGAATCATATCTTGATTTGTAATGACAACCCTTACAGCTTCATTTTGAACGAACAGAAGCTAAGTCTGCTTTCAGCACCCGGCGCCAAAACCGTTTGCCTTGAACTGAATTCGCTGAGCAAATCGCAGAATATGGCAGGCTGGCGTATTGGGATGCTTGCGGGGCAAGAGGATTATATTCAGACCGTGCTTAAGGTAAAAAGCAATATGGATTCGGGCATGTTCAGGCCGCTGCAGCTGGCCGCTACTGAGGCACTTTTGGCACCGGCCGAATGGTATGAAGAAATAAACAGGACTTACAGGGAACGACAGAGGGTTGCAGCCGATATTATGGATTTACTCGGTTGTTCGGTAAGGTCAAACCAGGCCGGCATGTTTATGTGGGGCAGGATTTCTGAAAAATATGCCCATTCTGTTGAACTCAGCGACCAGCTTTTATATCAGGCCAATGTTTTCGTGACCCCGGGAATAATCTTCGGAAAAAACGGACAAAACCACATCAGAATTTCATTGTGCAGCAGCCAGGATCTGCTTTTGAATGCAAAAGAAAGAATTATCAAACACTTAAATTACAAAGCATGATTGTTTGTATTGCCGGATTGGGATTAATAGGTGGCTCGCTGGCCATTGACCTGCGAAAACGTGGGTTTGCCAGCAGCATTATTGGTGTAGACAACGATCCGCAGCACGCGGCCATTGCCCAGCTTGGTGGTTTGGTTGACGAAACCGACACCCTTGAGAATGCAGTTAAACGCGCCGATTTCATAATACTTGCCACCCCTGTTGACGCCATTGGAAAATTGTTGCCCCAGGTTCTTGACCAGGTTGGAGGCACGCAAAAAGTGGTGACGGATATGGGGTCGACCAAGGCTGGGATGGGGAGGCTGGTAAAAAAACATGCCAATCGCCGCCATTATGTGGCCTCCCACCCCATGGCCGGAACAGAGTTTTCAGGGCCTCTGGCAGCAGTCAGCAAACTGTTCGATTACAAATGCGCCCTGATTTGCGACAAAGAGCAAAGCGCTTCGTTTGCGCTGAAAATCGTGAGGAAAATGTATAAGGTGCTGAACATGAAGATAATTTACATGAACTCCGACGAACATGATATGAGCGCCGCTTACGTTTCGCATATTTCGCATATTTCTTCCTTTGCCCTTTCGCTGTGTGTGCTCGAAAAGGAAAAAGACAAAAAAAGAATTCTCAGCCTGGCGGGTGGTGGTTTTGCCTCCACCGTGCGCCTGGCAAAAAGTTCGGCCGAGATGTGGGCGCCGGTTTTTGAGCAAAACTCAGAATATGTTATTGAAGTGCTCAACACCTATATTGACAAGCTCCAGCTTTTCAAAGAACACATTGAAAAAAACCAAAGAACCGAGGTAAACAGCCTTATTCGTGAGGCCAATAAAATTCAGAAAATTCTTAGCTAATCCGGAAAAACAAAAACATATGAAAACAATTTTTGAAGTTGCGCCCATTACCCAATGGCCCCACCACAAAAGGAGGCCCCTGGTCATTTCCGGGCCCTGCAGTGCCGAAACCGAAGAACAGGTAATGCTAACAGCCCGTGAGCTGGCTGCCAGCGGCAAGGTAGATATTTTCAGGGCTGGCATCTGGAAACCCCGAACCCGCCCGGGTACCTTCGAAGGCATGGGCAGCACCGCCCTGCCCTGGCTTAAAAGAGTGAAGGAAGAAACCGGGATGGGCATTTCGACCGAGGTGGCCAATGCCAGACACGTTTACGAAGCACTGAAATACGGCGTTGACTACCTATGGGTGGGGGCAAGAAGCACCGCCAACCCCTTTGTGGTGCAGGAAATTGCCGATGCCCTGCAAGGCTCGGATGCTACCGTTCTGGTTAAAAATCCAATAAACCCCGAACTGGAATTGTGGGTCGGTGCCATCGAGCGCATTCAAAAAGCAGGGATCAAAAGGATTGGTGCCATTCACAGGGGGTTCTCGAGCTATGAAAAAACACAGTTTCGCAATATTCCCCATTGGTTGATCCCGGTGGAGTTAAAGCAGCGGGTGGGTAACCTGCCCATAATCTGCGATCCAAGTCATATTTGCGGAAACAGGACCCTGCTTCTTGAAGTTTCGCAGAAAGCCATGGACCTGAACTTCGATGGGTTAATGCTTGAGTCGCATATTGATCCATCGGTAGCATTGAGCGATGCCGCGCAGCAAGTCACCCCAAGGGCGCTGATATGCCTGCTCAACCGGCTGGTGATGCGCAACCCCGAATCGACCGACAGCAACTTTCTGAATGAGCTGGAAGAACTTCGCGGTAAAATTGACATTTATGACGAACAACTGATTGACATCCTGGAGCAACGAATGAAAGTAGCCCGCACCATTGCCCAATGCAAAAAGGAGAATAACATCACCATTCTTCAAACCAAAAGATGGGCAGAGGTGGTGCAGAAAAACCTTGCCCTCGGCGTGAAGAAAGGCCTGGGTTCAGATTTTATAAACAATATGTTAAGGCTTATTCATCAAGAATCCATTCATCACCAAAACAAAGTAATGAACGAAGGTGAACAGGTAACCCATGAACTAAATAATGGAGTTAAAACGAACGTTGGCTGATCTGCCTTAAGGCTTGTTCAAGGGTTTTTACCGGCAACTGGCAGGTGCCCATGCTGCAGACATAATACCAGGTGTTGGTTGCATCATAGCGGTTTTCAAAAACCGGAAGCTCAGCATTCTCTTTTTTTGAAGCGGCAAGGAGCGTATTTGGAAGGAATCTTTGATTTGCCCCTTTCAATTGTTCTTTTGCCTCCGGGCCACAAATCACCATGGTGTAAAATGGAAACACATGGTGGAGCATCAAAATGCCCCAGTTGGTGTAGCTGCTGCTGTATTTATTCAACAGCCGCTTCATGTCGCGCAACATATCTGAACTTCGCTGCCCCCATTCTGGCTTTTCAAAATAATTTGCCAGGTAAAAGAGGTTTCGGGCCATTACACTGTTCGAGGCTGGTATGACATTATCATGAAACTCAAAAAATGAGGTGGCAAGTTTTTCGCCTTTTCTGGAAGAAAAAGAAAGCAGGCTGGTAGCTTCTGCCGAAAACTCAGCAAGGGAATAATTGATGAGCAGGGCCGCTTTCAATAAATATTTTTCTTCCGAAGAAACCTCAAAGAGCCTGATCAGGCTTTGTGCCAGCCAGGCATAATCTTCAAGAAAAGCATCAATGGTGGGCTTATCCCCTTTCAGGTTGCGGAAAAGCTTTCCATTTTCGGCCATAGCTACCTCAAGAATTTTATCGGCTGCGGTTTTTGCCGTGTGCAGAAACTCCTCTTCACTAAAAGCAGCATACGCATCGGCAAGGCCCTTGATCATCATGGCGTTCCATGAAACCAGGATTTTGTCATCAAGACCGGGTCGTATGCGGTTTTCGCGTGCGTTCAGCAGTTTGGCTTTCGCTGAGGCAATTTTTTTCTGAAGGTCATCCAGATCGATATTATGCCTTTCGGCGAAAGCCTCATCAGACAAATCGCGCAGCAGGATATTCTGACCTTTTTCCCAGAATCCTTTCCCGCCAAGGTTATAATATTTGCTTATTAAGGCAGCATCCGCGCCCAGAACTTGTTCAAATTCTTTTTCCGTCCAAACATAATAGCGCCCCTCCTCCCCTTCGCTGTCGGCATCGAGGGCTGAAAAGAAAAGCCCATGCTGAGAAGTGAGTTCGCGTTTCACAAATCCAATGGTTTCAAAAACTACCTGCCTGAACAAGGGATCGGGCCCGGCCTTGAATGCATTTGAATAGAGTGAAACCAGTTGGGCATTATCGTAAAGCATCTTTTCGAAATGCGGAATTTTCCACCTGGCATCGGTGGCATAGCGCGAGAAACCCCCACCGATCTGATCGTAAATGCCGCCCATGGCCATTTTTCGAAGGCTAAGCAAAACCTGATCGAGGGCTTCGCGATTACCGGTATGGTAGAAATACTGCAGCAGAAACTCGTAATTGTTGGGCAGCGGAAATTTGGGCGCACCTTTGGTCCCGCCTTCCTCACGATCCATATATCCCATAAGGTTATCGAACATCGCTTTTGCCTCTTCCCTGCTGAATTCGGCTTTGCCCCCATCAAACCTTATGAAACTGCTGGCCGAAACGCCTTCAGTAATTTCTCTTGCTTGTGTTTCGACATCCTCAAATTTGTTTTGAAAAAGCTCGGCAACCTTTATCAGGATACCTTTCCACTGCTCTTTTGGGAAATAGGTGCCGCCCCAGAATGGTCGCCCATCGGGCAATGCAAAACAGTTGAGTGGCCAGCCACCCTGACCTGACACCATCTGAACGGCGTTCATATACAGGTGGTCAATGTCGGGCCTTTCTTCGCGATCCACCTTTATGCACACAAAGTGCTGGTTCATAAGGCGGGCCACCTCTGCGTCTTCAAAACTTTCCTTTTCCATTACATGGCACCAGTGGCACGCCGAATAGCCTATGCTTACCAGCAAGGGTTTGTTTTCACGCCGCGCTTTGGCAAGTGCATCTTCTCCCCAAGGATGCCAATCCACTGGGTTGTAAAGGTGCTGCAGCAGGTAGGGACTGGTCTGGCCCAGAAGATGATTTGGCTGACCTTGGGTGTCGCGCATATGGGTTGTATTAAAGTCCGGTATACTGTCGGCTCACCTTCCAGAGCTTTTCTGCCACTTCCTTATTGTGGGCATAGTTGGTGGTTTTTCGCACCTTCCTTTTGGCAAAGTATTCGCCGCTTACCTCCTTGGCCTGGGGCGATGTTGCCAGGAAAACGGTGGTTTCAGCCCCTTCTTTAGGTGGTATCATTACCAGCTTCATTAAGGGGTGCATAAAGCGGGGCATTTTGTCGAAAAGGTTGGTGGCCACCATCCCAGGGTGCAGGCAATTGGCTACCACGCCCGTGCCCTTGAGCTGGAGTTTAAGTTGGCGGGTAAAGAAAATATTGGCCAGTTTGCTCTGGGCATAGGAGCCCATCCAGCTCCAGCGGTGCTTGCCTTCCAAATCGTCAAAGTTAATTTTTCCCATGCGATGGGCCTCGCTCGAAACGGTAACAATACGCGAGGGAGCACTGGCCTTGAGCTTGTCGAGCAGCAGGTTGGTAAGCAAAAACGGAGCCAGGTGGTTTACGGCAAAAGTGAGCTCTATACCGTCTTTCGACTCGTTGCGCTTCATTTCCCAAATGCCGGCATTATTGATAAGTACATCGAGCCGGTCATATTTTTTGTTAAAAGTTTCGGCAAACTTACGAATCGAATCAAGCGAAGCAAGGTCGCATTCCATCAGGTCAACATGGCCATTGCCCGTGAGCTGATGTATTTCCTCCCTGAAGGCCTGCCCTTTGGCAAGGTTTCGCACAGGTAATACCAGCTTCATACCCTGTTGGGCCAGCGCTTTGGCGGCTTCTTTTCCAATACCGGACGTGGCGCCGGTAATCAAAACAATTTTTTCTTTATCGTTCATAACCAATAGTAAAATTTTATTTCTTTTATCTTCAAAACCAGCAGTCCTTGCAATTGTTCAAACCGATTTGACAGTAAACAATTGACATGCTTTTCCGTTAAGGTTTTTAGTTTAACATAACCCTTATGCGTAAAATGGCATTCTTCATATTTTTCTCCATAGTTATTATTATCTACAGCCTGGTAAACTATTACATTTTTTCCAGGGGTTTACAGGCCTTACCAGCAGGCAGCGTTCTGCGGGCCTGGTATATACCTGTGTTCTGGACCCTGGCCGCTACTTACATTGCTGGCCGTTTCCTGGAAAGGGTTTGGCTGGGTCCGGTGAGCGACGCCCTGGTTTGGACCGGTTCATTCTGGCTGGGAGCCATGCTGTATTTTTTCCTGCTGGTAGTGCTGGTCGATATCTTCAGAGTAGTCAATCACTTCATTCCAATAATTCCCGCCTTTGCCCGCGAGAATTTCGCAAATTTCAAACTATGGCTGTTGGGCGGCAGTGTGTTGCTGGTGGCATTAATGTTGGTGGCAGGGTACATCAATGCCCTTAACCCGAGAATCAAAACGGTGGAAATAAACATACCCAAGCATGCCAATGGCTTGGAGAGTCTCAATGCGGTGGTTATGTCCGACATCCATTTGGGCACCATGATTGGCAACGGACGCCTGGAGCGTATTGTAAACAAAGCAAACGGGCTCAATCCTGACATTATATTGCTGCCCGGAGATATTCTCGATGAGGATCTGGAGCCGGTGATCAGGCAAAACGCCGGAGCTACCCTGAAGCAGCTCAGTGCGCCAATGGGCGTATTTGGCGTTATGGGAAACCATGAATATATCGGAGGCCCGGAGCCGGCATACCGGTACCTTAGCGAGCACGGCATAATTATGCTTCGCGACAGCTTAGTGAATATTAACAACAGCTTTATTTTGGTGGGGCGCGAAGACTTTCAAAAAGGCCGCTTTGCCGGAGAAGAACGCCAGTCAATTGAAGAACTGATGGAGGGTGTAGATCAGAATCTGCCGGTTATCGTATTGGATCACCAGCCCTTTCACCCCGAAATGGCAGCCGCAGCAGGCGCTGACCTGATGCTTTCGGGCCATACACATAACGGGCAACTTTGGCCGCTCAACTACATTATCGATGCCATGTATGTGATTGGCTACGGCCTGGGACAGGTAGATGGAATGCACATGTATGTTTCCAACGGGGTGGGAACCTGGGGGCCGCCTCTCAGAATAGGAAACAGGCCCGAAATTGTACACCTGAAAATTAAATTCGGGAAAAATTAAGCTGAAAAGTGTGGTAAGTTGCTTATTCGGGCTGCTGTGTTTTTTTGCGCCTGAACCAAGAGATGATACCGGAAAAGCGCTGATATACATCTTGTACAAAATGAACACCGTTGGTGATGCGAGAAGTAAATGCACCAATGGTCACCAGGCGCTGCACCCCTTCCAGGTTTTCCTGCAAACTGTTTTCGGCCAAAAGCATATCGTAGCGCAGCCTGGCCTTTTCAAGTTTTATGTCGTTGAAAGTTCTGATATTCTTGAATCGGGAAGTATCCATAAGGGTGCAGGTTTATCTTGGTTGTTCTTCGTCATCATCCTGAAAAAAAACTTCGCCCATCGATTTTATAACCATGGGGCCAAAGATCTTTTTCCGGAAGAAAATGAAAACAATTCCGAGCAGGAGGTAAAAGCCACCAACTATTAACAAACCCAAAAGGTAGCTTTCGAGCAACTGGCCAAGATACAGTCCGGCAGCACCAGAAAAGAATATCAGCGACAGCAACAGGATCAAAATAATGACTGCACTGGAAATAAGGCTGGAAACCAGCTTGGCTGATTTTTCAAATGCCACGAGCCCGTAATAGGAAACCTTGGTTTCAACAAACTTCAGCAGGTTCTCCCTCAGCTCGGAAATGTTTTCAAAGAATGATTTACCTTCCATTGATAAGGAATTGGATGTCTACTTAAGTTCAGTTTTGGCTTCGTCAACCACTTTTTTAACCTTGGCTTTGGTCTCGCCACTGATCTCGTTTACGAACTCCTTGAGGTCGTCAATTTTTTCGCCTACTTTGTGTGCCACATCATCCGACAGCTCTTTGGTTTTTTTCTGAATTTTCTTGCGTGCTTCCTTGCCAGTCGTTGGGGCAAAAAGCAATCCGGCAGCAACGCCCATGGCGGCTCCCAAAATAAATCCTACAACTGCTTTTCCTGTTGACTTTTCCATTTTCCTGAAATTTAAATGTTAGACAATATTTATTTTTGAAAACAAGATTGAACGATTCTTCGCTTATTCCTGTTTTTTATTCGGCATGAACAAATATAGTGAAATTCTATGCTAATAGCAAGGAACCGACAGGAATTTCGGCAGAATAAACATTATAAAATGAGCGAAATCGCGAATCTATATAAATGCAACAAGCCCGCATAGATTTTGTTTAATCATTTGTAAAGCTGTGCAGACAGAAAAATTTTGAGGATTGGCTAATAGTTAATAAATTTACACAATGCAAAGCCCTAATAACAGGGGAAAAATTAAAATCATAACACATGATCAGAAAAGATCTGGGTTTTCATATTTACGAGGTTGAAAAGATTTCGGAACTTGATAAGCGCGAGCAGCGACTGGTGCAACTTTCGCTCGAAATGACCGGCAAAGCTTACGCCCCCTACTCTGAGTTTTTTGTGGGTGCAGCCGTACTGCTCGAGAACGGTGAGATCATTACCGGCAGCAACCAGGAAAACGGGGCCTATCCCAGTGGCTTGTGCGCTGAGCGCGTGGCAGTGTTTGCCGCCTCGGCCATGTTTCCGGGGGTGCCCATGAAAATAATTGCCGTAAGCGCCAAATCAACCCGCTTTAAGATCGATGAACCCGTTTCGCCTTGCGGTGCCTGCCGGCAGGTGCTGCTCGAATATGAAATACTGCAAAGGCAACCAATTAAAGTATTGCTGGCAAAAGAGGATGGCAAAATTCTTATCATCGAAAAGGTGCACGATTTGCTGCCCCTCTCCTTCTCGGGCGACGAACTGAAAATGAACGGGCCCCGCTGATTGTGAACATACGCCCTTTTTTCTTGTTTCCTTGCAAAACCCGAAAGGCATCTGCCATGTCATTCAAAAAAATCATTTTCATGAAGAAACTTCTCACCCTTTCCATAATTTTTGTTGCTGTAACTCTTTCACAAGCCCAGCAGAGGCCTGCTTACCAGCTCTTCGACCGCGATGGCCTTCAGGTTGATTTCGGGCTGATGCTCGAAAAATCGGCCCAGACGCAGGTGGTGCTTTTTGGCGAATTGCACAACAATCCCATTGCCCATTGGCTGCAACTTGAGCTGAGCCGCGAACTTGCGGAAAAGTTTGGCGAGAAACTAGTGCTTGGCGCAGAGATGTTTGAAACCGACAACCAGCTGATTCTGAACGAATATCTTTCTGGGCTGATCAATGAGCGTAACTTCACCGCCGAAGCCAAACTCTGGAACAATTATGCCACCGATTACAAGCCATTGGTTGAACTTGCAAAAGAAAAGGGCATTCCTTTTATTGCCACGAACATTCCACGGCGTTATGCCGCTTTGGTAAACCGTCAGGGGTTTGAAGGCCTGGAAGCCCTGCCGGAGGAAGCCAAACGATATATTGCACCACTACCGCCGGCATATGATCCAGAACTGCCCGGGTATAAAGCTATGCTCGAAATGACCGGCATGCCGGCCCATACCAACGAAAACTTCCCTAAGGCACAGGCCATTAAGGATGCCACCATGGCACACTTTATTTACAAAAACCTGAATCGCTCTGGCGTTTTTGTGCATTACCACGGGGCTTATCACTCCAACAACTACGAAGGCATATTCTGGTACCTGCGGCAATTGGATGAAAAGCTGCAGATCGTTACCATTAGCACCGTTGAGCAGGATGACATCAGCAACCTTGAAGAGGCAAACCTGGGTCTGGCCGATTTTGTCATTGCCGTGCCACGCACCATGACCAAGACCTACTAAAGGTCGCCAAGCAATTCGTTCAGGGCGTTTTCGAGCAAGTCGTCTTGCTTTTCAATCTTTTTTATTCCGGCCAATTTTTCTGCTACCAGCACATGTGTTGCCAGGTCGAGTTCGCTTTGCTTCACGCAAAAAGCCTGGCCAGACTCCGTTAGCATTTGGCCAAGATATTCTTGCTCGGTTTGTCCCGGGGTGGGAATCAGGAGGGCTTTTTTGCCAAACACCGACAAATCCATAATGGTTGAATAGCCCGGGCGGCAAATAATCATGCGGCAATGGGTAACAAGCCAGGCCAGCTCGGAGGTTTTGGCGTGGTTCATAAAAAAGGCGTTACCGGTGCATTGCCGCAACTCACCATCGGGTTTTCCCTGCACAAAAACTACCGGATCGCCGGTTCTTTGGAACTGAGCCCAAAGCATAACTTCAAAAATGCTGCGTTGGGGTTCGGGCCCTGATAATACGACAAGAAAAAAATCTGCTGGAAAGTCTTCTGGCAATGGGTTTTTAAAAGAGCCTTCTGCAATGGCAGTAAATCTGCTCAATGGCCCGATAAAACGCAGTCCGGGTAAAGGTTCTTTATGCGAAAGCGCCCCCGACAAGCCAGGGGCTTCGGCAAAATCAGGCACCCAGCAAATATCAAATTTCTTTACAAAGAACCGGGTTACGCGCCCAAGCCAAGGCTCCAGCCATTTTTTAGCTTTGGGTGCCCGGATAAAGAGCTGATGGGTAATCAAAACCGTCCTGGCATTTTTATTCCACAGGCCATAGCGGTTGTCTGAGATAACTGCTTTTGCACCGGTTTGGCGAACGAGCTTTTTCAATTCACGATGTTCCCTTAAAATGGAAAAGAGCAGCCCAGGCGTTTGAAGGGCCATACTAAGCAGCATATTCCCCTTGCTGGGATAGCGAATACTTTTCCCGCGAAAGCGGAGAAAATAAGCCCGGTCAGAAAATTCCTTTTGCAGGAAAGCCAGGGAGGCACCTTCGGCGGCAATCATCACTTTGCATTTTCGAAAAAGCAGGGCATTGATTATTGGCACGCATCGGGTGGCATGCCCGAGCCCCCAGTTGAGCGGACCTATCAAAACTACGGTTTGTGCCCTGCCTTCCATGCCGCTAAAATTACCAATTTTCGCGTCAAGACAATGACCAAAACCCTTAAAGCATTGCTAAAAACATTTTTTTGCATTATTTTTATTCAGTTTTGAAAAAACTATTTTTTTACAGCGCTAAAATGGACCCTCAACTCAAATATCAAATTGCCCTAAGCCTGATTCCGGGAGTGGGTGGCATAACGGCAAAAAAGCTGATCAGTTATTGTGGTGGTGTGGAGGCTGTTTTTAAAGAAAAGAAGGCGGCCTTGGTAAAAATACCTGGCATTGGCGATAATCTGGCCAAAGCGGTATTGGGCGGAAAGGTATTCGACCGGGCAGAAAAAGAAATGCAATTTATTGAGAAACACCGTATTCAAACCCATTTTTTCCTGGACAAAGATTATCCCGCCCGCCTGAAACACTGTGAAGACGGGCCCATCCTGATTTTTGTGAAAGGCAATGCCAATCTGAATGCCCAGCGTATACTTAGCATTGTAGGTACGCGCAACATTACCGATTACGGCCGCGATAAATGCAACGAGCTGGTGGAAGGCCTGTTGCCGCACAATGCACTTGTTGTAAGCGGACTGGCCTATGGCGTAGATGCCTGCGCCCACAAAAAAGCCCTGGAGGTGGGGCTCGAAACGGTGGCGGTGCTGGGGCATGGCCTCGACCGCATTTACCCGCCCCTGCATCAGCAGCTGGCAAGAAGAATAGTGGGGCAAGGTGCCCTTCTTACCGATTTTATTACGGAAACCAAACCCGACCGCGAAAATTTCCCAAAGCGTAACCGTGTGATTGCCGGCCTTTGCGATGCTGTAATCGTGGTTGAGGCAGCCGACAGCGGCGGCGCCCTTATCACCGCCAATATTGCCAATAGCTACAATCGCGACGTGTTTGCACTTCCGGGGCGCACCACCGACCCCTTCAGCAAGGGTTGCAATGTGCTGATAAAAATCAACAAAGCCAATTTGCTCGAGAGCGTGGCTGACCTGGAATACATTATGGGCTGGGAGCTGAAAAAAGATCAGAAAAAAGCCATACAGCCAGCCTTGTTTACTGAGCTCGATGCCGATGAGGAAAAACTGGTAGATTTTCTGCGAAAAAACCCTGAAGCAGGTATTGACTTCATTGTGGCCAATGTGGGGTTTACCGTAAGCAAAACCTCAGCCCTGCTGCTGGGGCTCGAGTTTAAGGGCATCTTAAAGCCCCTTCCGGGAAAAGTTTACAAGCTGCTTATTACCTGAAAAATCGCACCATATTACACCTGAACGGCCGAAAGCAGGCTGTCGAGATCTTCAAATTTCAGGCGGTAGTCTTCCATCGACCGGCGAATCACCTCTTTGGCTTCTTCGGCTTCGTAAGTGTGTGTAATTTCCACATCGAGCTTCGTATTCGGAAGATCTTTGTAAGTGAGGAAGTAATGTTTGAGTCTTTCTATCACAGGGGCCGGGCATTCAGAAATGTTTCGCATGGCACCGTAAACGGCATCATCCTTAAGGACGGCAATGATCTTGTCGTCGGCCTGGTTACGGTCAATCAGCCTAAAACCCCCAATTGGAATGGCTTCAGCCAGGATGTTCCCATGCGAGATGGATTTCTCGGTCAGGATGCAAATATCCAGTGGGTCGTAGTCGCCTTTAATGTCATCGCGTCCGGTTTTTTCAATGGCAAATTCCGCCACTTTTTTATGACATAAAGTTTGCGGAATAAAACCATATAGCGCTGGCAATACGTTGCTGTATTTTTGCGGACGGTCAATTTTGAGGTAACCGCTCACCTTGTCCACTTCATACTTCACGGTATCGGTGGTCACCATTTCCACAAAACAGGTGAGTTGATCTGGAGCGTTTTTTCCGATTTCCACCCCATGCCAGGGGTGCGACTTGTAGCGCAGTCCCATCAATCTGCCGATGGGATCCATAATGCGGTTTGCCATATTGCTGTTTTTCAATTTTTTGCAAAAGTACGCATTCTTCCCTTTCGGGGAAGTGCTGGGAAGAATAATAATTGTTGTTCAGACTATTTTCCGGCCCCTGGCCTCAAAGGCGAAAAGCTGATGCCATCAGGTTCTTTTCCTGCAGCAAAATGGCCCATGATCTCGAAGGTTTCGAGGCTGATCACGGTTACGGCGTCCGAGCGGGTGTTGGCCACATAGGCAGATCTCAGGTTTCCCGAAACATTTGTCCGTTTTCATTGGGTCATTAAATTTACTGCAAAAACATCAATGATTATAAAAAAGTTTGGCTTCCAGGCTGGGTTAAAGAACCTTAAAATCTGCAGCCAGCGCAATTTTTTATTACTTTTGCAGCCATATAAAGCAGAACCTTATGGCCAAACAGGAAGAAGCCATTGTTGGCAGGCGACTGAAAACCTCATACATTTCTACCGTGGTAAGCATTACCCTGGTGCTATTCGTTTTTGGCCTGCTGGGCATGGTAATGCTGCATGCCCGAAAACTGTCGGACCATGTGAAAGAGAACCTTGGTTTTAGTGTTATTCTTCATGACAATGCCAAGCCTGCAGAGGTAAGTCATTTGCAAAAAACCCTCGATGTGATGCCAGCGGTAAAATCGACTGAATACATTTCGAGCGAAAAGGCTGCCGAAGACTTGCAGGAAGAACTTGGCGAAGACTTCATTGAATTTCTGGGTTACAACCCGCTTTTCCCGAGTATCGATGTAAGGCTGAATGCCAGCTATGCCAACCCCGACAGCCTTGCCCTTTTTGAGGCCGAAGTAATAAAAATCCGCATTGTGCGCGAGGTGCACTACCAAAAAGACCTGGTTTCGCTTGTCAACGACAATGTGAAAAAAATCGGGATCGGCCTGCTTGTTTTCAGTGCCCTGCTGCTGGCCATCGCCTTTGCACTCATTAACAACACCATCAGGCTAAGCGTTTTTTCCAAGCGATTTCTGATAAAAAGCATGCAACTGGTGGGAGCCACCCAGGCTTTTATCCGCAAACCTTTTGTTATACAGGGCGTGATCCAGGGCGTTATTGGTGCCACCCTGGCCATCTTTCTGCTGCTTGGGGTATTGTATGCCGGCCAGCGGCAAATACCAGAACTGGTCAGCTTTCAAGATACCAATATGCTGCTGAGCCTTTTTGTGCTGGTCATTTTTTTGGGCATAATCATTAGCTGGATTTCGACCCACCTGGCCGTAAAAAAATACCTGCGTATAAAAACCGATTACTTATACCTTTATTAAACGCTGAGGCTTTTCTGGCCAATTTCAACAAACATTCAGAAAAAATAGAAATAAACCATGAGCAAAAAGAAAGAGGAACGCGTGCTTTTGTTTGACCGTGCAAAATACACCCTGCTTATAGCCGGACTGTTGGTAACCGCACTTGGTTTTGTGCTGATGATTGGCGGAGGCAGTGCCGACTCCAACGAGTTCAGTTATGATCTGTTCAGTTTTCGCAGAATAACCCTGGCCCCTTTTCTTGTGCTGGCAGGTTTTGGCATTCAGATTTATGCCATTATGAAAAAAACCAGCAATGAAGCCGAAACGAAGGCAACTCATGCACCCAAAAAGCCAGCGGCAACAGCCGAGGCAAAGCCGAAAAAATAACCAAAGCTGATTTTTCCATGACTTGGATTGAAGCATTGATTCTGGGCCTTTTGCAGGGCCTTTCCGAATTTTTACCCGTTAGCAGCAGCGGCCACCTCGAGCTGGGAGGCGTCCTCTTCGGCCTGCAAAACCCCGATACCTTTTTCACCTTCAACATAATGGTGCATGGTGCCACTTTTATGAGTGTGGTGGTGGTTTTCTGGAAAGACATCCGCGATCTGATCGTGAATCTTTTCCGCTTTCAATGGAATGCCGAAACCAAGTTTGCCCTCCTTCTGCTGGTATCGGCAATTCCCGTCGGAATCGCCGGACTGCTATTCGAGGAACAGATCGAGCGCATTTTTGAAGGCCGTATTGTGCTGGTTGGCGCAATGCTGTTAATTACCGCACTGCTGCTTTTTCTTACGCGGTTTGCACCTAAAAACAATAAAGATGTAAATCTGAAAAGTGCCCTGCTTATAGGCCTGGCCCAAACCATTGCCGTTATGCCGGGCATCAGCCGCAGCGGGGCCACCATAAGCACCGCCCTATACCTGGGCATTGAGCGCAGCAAAGCTATCCGCTTTTCATTTCTTATGGTGCTCATACCCGTGTTTGGGGCCAACTTCCTCAAAATCATCAAAATGCCGGGCGATGCCTCCTTGGCATCCCTGGGTGCTAGCCCGCTGATTATTGGCGCCCTTGCGGCTTTCGTGGCTGGGCTATTTGCCTGCCGGTGGATGCTGGAAATTGTCAGAAAAGGAAATATTGCCTGGTTTTCGATTTACTGCCTTGCAATTGGACTCATTGCCATTATTTACGGCATCTTTTAACCGGAAAAATCCGAAATGGACAAAAGTGAACTGGTTCAATCCTTCGTTGATGGCACCGTGCTTACCTTTGATAAGCCCCTGGGCTGGACTTCGTTCGACGTAGTGAACAAAGTGCGTTCGATGATGCGTTATGTGCTGGGCATAAAAAAACTGAAAACCGGTCATGCCGGCACCCTCGATCCACTGGCTACCGGCCTGCTGATTATTTGCACCGGCAAGCAAACCAAAAGCATCGAGCGTTTTCAGGACATGGAGAAGGAATATACCGGAACATTTACCATTGGACAGACCACGCCCTCCTTCGACCTTGAAACCACCCCTGATGGTAGTTTTCCTGTCAACCATATTACCCGTGAAATGGTAATGGCTGCTGCCGAAAAATTATCAGGTCACCATGATCAGGTTCCACCCCAGTTTTCTGCAAAAAAAATTGAAGGCGAAAGGGCCTACGAATTTGCCCGCCGCGGGGAACACACCGAGCTGAAAGCCCGCAAAATTGTAATCAGCGAATTTGAGATCACCCGCTTCGAAACTCCTGAAGCCGACTTCCGCGTGGTTTGCAGCAAGGGGACCTACATCCGTTCGCTGGCCCGCGACTTTGGCCGCGAACTGCACTCGGGAGCACATCTCAAAAACCTAAGGAGAACAAGAATTGGCAGTTTCAGCACCGAAGGAGCCTGGACTATTGAAGATTTCGAGAAACACCTTAGGAAAATTGATGATTTAGGATTTAGGATTGATGATTAGCTTGGCAGTTCAAAGTTTCAACAACGGGCTACAAAACCTGTTTAAATCATAAATCATCATTCATCAATCATAAATCATAAATCTGAAGGCTGGTTTCAAATATTTGCAAAAAGGTATTGACAAGGCCTCTTTCAAGTATTATCTTTGCACTCCTTTCCCAAATCAATACAAATCAATTAAAAACGAACTTTTTCTGCTATTTCTTTTGCCTTTGTGCGAAACTTGGCCGAGAAAAAATATTCCTGCCCTATGAAGTTATCCGATTTTAAATTCAATCTTCCTACCGAGCTTATTGCGGAGCGTCCGCCCATCAACCGCGACGAATCGCGGCTTATGATCGTAAATCGCGCAACGCAAACCATCGAGCATCGCGCCTTTAAAGACATTCTCGAATATTTTGATGATGGGGATGTGATGATTGTTAACAACACCAAGGTTTTTCCGGCCCGGCTTTATGGCACCAAGGAGAAAACCGGCGCCCAGATCGAGGTTTTTTTATTGCGCGAGCTAAACCGCGAAACCCGTTTGTGGGATGTGCTTGTTGACCCAGCCCGCAAGATCCGCATTGGCAATAAGCTTTATTTTGGCGAAGACGACAACCTCGTGGCTGAAGTAATCGACAATACTACTTCGCGCGGGCGCACCTTGCGTTTTCTCTTTGATGGCACCTACGATGAGTTTAAGCAAACCATTGAAACCCTTGGCGAAACGCCCCTTCCGCGGCAAATCAGACGCCCGGTTGAGCCCGAAGACCGCGAGCGATACCAGACAGTTTTCGCCAAACGCGAAGGTGCTGTTGCCGCCCCTACGGCAGGCATGCACTTCAGCCGGCAGCTCATCAAGCGACTC
Source organism: Bacteroidales bacterium (assembly GCA_019429365.1). Classification (GTDB taxonomy): domain Bacteria; phylum Bacteroidota; class Bacteroidia; order Bacteroidales; family UBA7960; genus UBA7960. The sequence goes on from JAHYJD010000040.1 coordinate 27,352, forward strand.
GAACTCAAAGGAGTGGAATTTACAGAGGTTACCCTGCATGCCGGCCTGGGCAATTTTCGCAGCGTAGATGTGGAGGACCTGAGCAAGCATAAAATGGACAGCGAAGAATTTATGATAGAGGAAAAAGCCACCAAAATCATAAACGCCGCCAAAGAAAGAGAAAAAAGGGTGTGCGCTGTGGGTACTACCACCATGCGGGCGCTTGAATCGTCGGTTTCCATTACGGGTATGGTAAAACCCTTTGAGGGCTGGACCAACAAATTCATATACCCGCCCTTCGAATTCAGCGTGGCCAACGCCATGGTTTCCAACCTGCACCTGCCACAGTCTACCTTAATGATGATGGTTTCAGCTTTTGCCGGATTCGACCTGCTTATGAAAGCCTATAAATCGGCCGTGAAAGAGAAATACAAGTTTTTTACCTACGGCGACGCAATGCTCATTATTTAAACCGCACCATGCGCAGGTTTGTGCTTATTACTGCCGGCGGCTCGGGCAAACGTATGAAGACCGGGCTACCCAAGCAATTTCTCGAAATTGCAGGCAAGCCTGTGCTGATGCATACCTTCGAAGCTTTTCTGCGTTTCGACCCGGCGCTGGAGTTTGTGCTGGTTTTGCCCGAAAATACTTTTGCTTACTGGAAAGAAAGCTGCCTGAAGCATCAGTTCGGGCAGCCACACCAGCTAGCCTCAAGCGGTCCTACACGCTTTCATTCGGTAAAAAGCGGGCTCAGGCTGGTGCCCGACGATGCCCTGGTTGCCATACACGATGGGGTGCGGCCATTGGTTGCGACCGAAGTCATTGAAAGAGTCTTTTACCTGGCCGAAAAAACGGGGAATGCAGTGCCTGCCATTGGAGTAAACGAATCACTGCGCCTGATAGATCACGCCCTCAGCAAGCCGCTTTCGCGGGAAAACGTCCGTATGATCCAAACCCCGCAATGCTACCGGGCCGACCTGATTAAGAAAGCTTATAACCGGAATTACGACGAAGCCTATACCGATGAGGCCACGCTTTTCGAAGCCGATGGACACCGCATTAACCTTACCGAAGGCAACCGCGAAAATATTAAAATTACCACCCCTGCTGACCTTAAGATCGCAGCAGCGCTACTCTCTTTTGATTGATGATTGTTGATTGATGAATAAAAATTGAAGCGGAACCTTGCAGAAAAGTTTCAAATAATTTAGGCATTGACAAATCCAAAATCATAATTCCTAAATCATAATTCCTAAATCATAATTCCTAAATCATCAATCCCTTCCCCGAGGAGGGTTGCTGCCGTGCAGGAGTTAATTTTCACCATTA
>JAHYJD010000157.1 GCA_019429365.1 Bacteroidales bacterium
AAGAAAAAGACCGCTCAAAGCAGCGCTACCTCGCCGCCCTGCGCACCTACTGGCGCGGCTTCTACGAAATGCGCCGCCTCACGCTATACGACTTCCTCAACAACCGCCCGCTCGAGGTGGACTACGAAAACATTTAGCGATTAGTGGATTAGCGGATGAGAGGATTGGTTTTCGGACTCCCCCTTTAGAGGGGGTTGGGGGGAGGTTTTTTCGTTAATTCACCCCGGCCGTTACCCAGCGGAGAGGGTATGAGTGGTGGGTCCTTTGCCACTATTTTGTTTCGCCCTTTCAGGGCTTGTTGTGGAAAAGTGCAACTTTCGACACAGGGCGCTGCCCTGTGCTATTATGTTTCGCCCCTGCGGGGCTACAAAAGGCTGATTTGCAAACGGAAAGGGCCTATTACTCACCGGGTGACTTGTTTCCTAAAACTGCTACTTTCAGACCGGCCTGCCTTTCGACTTCCCTGACAACTGACGGCTTTTTATTTTGATCGTTATATTATTTAGAATATGTATAAATTACTCCTTCCCAACGATTTTTCTTGCATTGAATTATTTTTTTTATATTTGACATGAACCTAACTTTCATATTTATAACAGAAAAAACTTAATAAATCTGTTATTGGGGAAGCAATATGACACCCAACTATAAGTTGTGGTTCCGTACAATAACTTACGATAACCCTAATAACTAATCAAATATGAAACCAAAAAACATTTTTGCATTTTTCTTCATTTTAATGTTATTAATGCAAATTCAAAGCTGCAATAAAGTTCAGTACCATATATTCCAATCTTACATTAACACCTATATGGAGCATAAAGACATTGGTGTATATGTAACAGATTCAGGCAACATACAGCTTCGGGGTGAAATGAGAGAGAAACTTTATTCTTGGAGGTCAACGGGATACGATAAAGAGGTGTTTGATAGCCTGTGCAACGCTAATAACGACATAAGTTACAACAAAAAGAGAGATTTCATCGCAGCTCCTGAATGGGGGCTTGCCTCTACATTATGCATTAATGGCATTGACATAATTAGCAATACCGACTTTGACCAAAATCACCTTGCCGGTGCTTCTCTAAATGATATAGTAATGTTTATTTCGGTTTCGCCAAAGAGATATATTGATAGTGGCTACATTGACACCCATAATTGGGAAACAGCTTTTCCAAATAGTTTCGAAAAGGAACAACGTTTGTACAGATTTAAAAACTATCCGGATAGGAGTTATTACCTTCCAATAGAAAAACTCCTTTCAGAAATGCATCAGGATGAAATAAAAATGACAATACCAGAATATTCTCTGGGCTATTTGATTTTCCAAGTCGAGCCGACAGGTGCCAAAGAACACGAGCTAACAATAACCATTAGTTTATGCGATGGCTCAAATATTGAAAAAACCTTGGTGAAAGTATTTGATTAACAATGGCCCTAACTCCCGGTGGCGTTGATCAGGACCTGCACCGGTTGGAGTACAAGCGCATACATAATTGTTAAGATGGCAGAAAATGAGCAGCAAATCATTAAGCTTTTTTTTATACATGTTGTCGTTATTATTCCAATTGGTTCAGTTTTGTTAAAATGGTATAGAATGAAAAACAAGGGTTTTTCCAATAAGGAAATTTTCAGGTCTTTTGTTCCATTTTTACGGTAGGGTTGGAATAAAAAAATGGTATTTCGACTTTTTTCCCTGTCGACTGACGACTGATGACTGACGACTTTTTTCTTCAGGCAGTTTATTTAATATTGAAAAAACGGTGTTGATAGTGGGCAGATTTTAATATTTCGACTATTTTTGAGGGTAAAAGAAACCAAAACCATTACCCGCCGTGTTTCAGATACCAACGCATATTCATCCGCATGGGCATGAGTATTTTGCCAATCGCGACAGCTACCTTAAACTGCTCGAAAACCATCGCAGTATTATGCACCGGGTTTTGCAGGGAGGGCCCCTCCAGGCCATTGATAAGCACCGCTCCAGGGGCAAACTGCTGGCACGCGAGCGCATCGACCTGCTGATTGATGCCAACACCCCATTCCTTGAGCTTTCTTCCCTGGCGGCTTTTGGCCAGTATAAGGATGGCTTCCCTTCAGCAGGTATTGTAACCGGCATTGGGGTAATACAGGGGCGCGAGGCAGTAATCGTGGCCAACGATGCTACGGTAAAAGGGGGCACGTATATCAAGGAAACCATTCGCAAGCACATACGCGCCCAGGAAATTGCCATGCAGAACAACCTGCCCTGCGTGTATATGGTCGATTCGGGTGGGGTGTTTTTGCCCGAACAAGCCGAAGTGTTTCCCGACCGCGACGACTTTGGCCGCATCTTTTTTAACCAGGCTAAACTTTCGGCCCAGGGCTGCCCTCAAGTGGCGCTGGTAATGGGCTCGTGTACGGCAGGGGGGGCTTACGTTCCGGCCATGAGCGACGAAACGGTGATTGTGCGCAACCAGGGCACCATCTTTATTGGCGGTCCGCCCCTGGTAAAGGCTGCTACCGGCGAAATCGTTACGCCCGAAGAGCTGGGTGGGGCAGAGGTGCATACCTCAAAGTCGGGCGTGGCCGACCACTTGGCCGAGAACGACCAGCACGCCATTGCTATTTGTCGCAGCATATTCGAAACCTTTCAGCCCGCTGAAAAACAGTTGCTTGCGGTAAAAAAACCCGAGCCACCTGCTTATGACCCCGAAGAGCTTTATGGGGTGCTGCAGTCAGATCCCAAAAGACAAACCGACCCCTACGAGTTGATTGCCCGCCTGGTGGATGGCAGCCGCTTTCATGAATTCAAGGCGCGCTATGCCACAACACTGGTCACCGGTTTCGCACACATCATGGGATTTCCAGTGGGCATCATTGCCAATAACGGGGTGTTGTTTGCAGAATCTTCCCTTAAGGGTGCGCACTTTATTGAACTTTGCAACTTTCGCAAGATACCCATACTGTTCCTGCAGAATATTACCGGCTTCATGGTTGGAAAGGCATACGAAACTTCTGGACTGGCGCGCGATGGTGCCAAACTGGTGCACGCCGTGGCCAACGCCAATGTGCCCAAGATTACCATCATAACCGGCGGCTCATACGGAGCTGGAAACTACGCCATGTCAGGCCGGGCTTACGATCCGCACTTTTTGTTTATGTGGCCCGGATCGCGCATCTCGGTAATGGGTGGGCAACAAGCTGCCAGCGTGCTGGCACAGGTGAAGATCGACCAGTTGGAAGCCATGGGCAAAAAGGTGGATGAAGCAGAGATTGAAGCCATGAAGGCTGAAATCCTGAAAAAATACGAAGAGGAGGGTTCAGCCTATTACAGCACCTCACGGCTGTGGGACGATGGTATTATCGAACCCCTTCAGACCCGACAGGTGGTGGCTATGGCCATTGCCATTTCACTGAATAAAAAATATGAAGAGCCGCGCAGCGGGGTGTACCGGATGTAATTTTTTGGTTGATGGAAAAGTTTGAAGCCATAGCGGTTGTAAAGGAGAACTACATTTGTACGTTGTGGCTGGCTCGGCCTGAAAAGCGAAATGCCATAAACCGGCAAATGGCAGCCGAGCTGGTTTCTTTTCTGGCTTCCGCCGAAAACGACCCGCAAATTCGGGTGGTGATCCTTCGTGGGCAGGGTGATTTTTTCTGCGCCGGGGGCGACCTGAAATGGATGAGCCAGGGTGATGAACTCTTACCTGAAGATCGCTCGGGAGACGTGCTGGCCGGGCTATATCTTGCACTCTACCGGTTTCCAAAACCATTGATAACCATTGTTCACGGTGCTGCAATGGGCGGTGCGCTCGGGCTTATCGCCTGCGCTGACTTTGTG
>JAHYJD010000158.1 GCA_019429365.1 Bacteroidales bacterium
GATGGAGGCGTAAAGGTCGCTGATGTATAATTGCACCACTTCCTTTCCTGACCTGCTGCCGGTATTGCTTACCTCAACAGAAATACGCACTGCCTGCTCTGCGGTGATCTCTGCGGCAGAAAGCTGCAGATTCGCATAGCTGAAGGTGGTATAGCTCAGGCCATGACCGAATTCGAACTGTGGCACAGAAATGACCTCATGGTCGAGTTCAGAGGGGTTATGATCGTAGGTGATCAGGGCATTGGGCTCGCGGGGATAGGTAAAGGGAAGCTTTCCCGAAGGATTGACATCGCCGTAAATAATGTCGGCAATTGCGCGTCCGCCTTCGTTTCCGGGCAGGTAGGCCATGATAATGCCGTCCATTTGATCGGCAAATTTGCTGATAAGCCTTGGACGGCCCTGGGCAAGCACCAGAATTACGGGCTTGCCAGTAGCTGCAAGACGCTGCGCCAGTTCGGTCTGTGCTTCGGGCAGGTAAAGGTCTCCAATGTTTCCGGGCGATTCGGCATAAGGCATCTCACCCAGGCAAAGTACGATGTAATCGGCCGAGGCGGCCATTTGCACTGCTCTGCCTGCATCGGTCAGCTCATCGAAGGTGGTGCCCTCGGCCCACAGTACGTTTTGTGGCCCTGCCTTTTCGGTTATGGCGTCGAATATGGTCATTTTATGTCCGGCAAACAGGTCTGTTTCCAGCCCCAGCCAGGTATAGCTCCATCCACCGTTGAGCGGGGCCATGGAGTTGCCGGCAAATCCGGTTACCAGCACCCGGGCATTTTTCGGTAAGGGAAGCACATTGTTTTGGTTCTTGAGCAAAGTTACCGACTCGCGGGCCGCTTCGAGGTTTACCAGTTCGTGCTTTTGCGAGGCGTAATCCGGATAGTCGGAAACAGGGTACATGAAGTTTTCGAACAGTCCCAGCTTGAATTTCACTTTCAGGATGCGGCCCACGGCCTGGTCGATGCGCCACATAGGCACTTCTCCTTCTTTTACAAGCTCCACCAGGTACTCGTAAAAGCTGAAGTTGTATGGCACCATACTCATGTCGACGCCGGCCATGACAGCCATTTTTACAGCTTCTTTTGGCGTTTTGGCTACCCGGTGCTTGGTGTGCAGGCGAATCACGTCCATCCAGTCGCTTACCGCCAGTCCTTCGAAGCCCATTTCCTCCCTTAAGATTTCAGTGAGCAGGTAGTGGCTGGCATGGGCAGGAACGCCGTTTACCTCGCCCGAGTTAATCATAATGGCATGGGCGCCGGCGTCGATGGAGGCTTGGTAAACAGGCAGGTGATACTCTCGCAGAAAGCGGTCGGGAATTATTGCCGGGGTGCGGTCTTTCCCCGAAAGGGGCACACTGTAGCCAATGTAGTGTTTCATGCAGCTCGACACTTTGTATTTGCTGCCTATATCATCGCCTTCATATCCCCTAACGCTGGCTACTCCCATTTGGCTTGCCAGGAACACATCTTCGCCATAGGTTTCCCAGAAGCGGGGCCATGCCGGGTGGCGGCCAATGTCGAGCACCGGAGCAAAATTCCATGGTATGCCCGTGGCGCGGGTTTCATAAGCAGTGATGGAGGCGGTCTGCTCTGCAATGGCAAGGTTCCAGGTGGCCGCTATGCCAATCTGTTGCGGAAACAGGGTGGCCTCGGTGGCATAATTCTGTCCGTGCACAGCGTCGATGCCGAATAGCACCGGGATTTTCCTTTCGGTTTGTTGGGTCATTTCATCGATTGCCGAGAGCAACTCGCGCCAGTAAGCTTGCGTAAAGGCATGCCCTGCCACATTGAAAATGGAACCAATGTGATGATCGACCAGGGCGATCCTCAGCTTCTCCGGGTCGACACGGTGTGGAAGCCCCAACCTTCCCTCGGCATCGGTGGCTGTAATCACATCCAGGGTAACCTGGGTCATCTGACCAACCTTTTCTTCGAGGGTCATCTGCGCAAGCAAGTTTTCAACCTTAATGTCGAACTCGTCGGGGGTTGCAGATGGTTTACAGGCCTGCATAAGGAGGAGCAGGAGCGCCGCGCAGAAAAGAATGGAATGCCTGATTTTCATAATAATGATTTTTTTATGGTTAATGATTGATTTTTCTTTGGGATTGGTTTACAGATAAATGGTCAATTCTTTTGATCAGCTCAACACACATACGGCTATTGTGGTAAGGGCATTTCCAGAAGCCGGCCTTGTCGTCGTCTCGATTTGGGGCTCCATCGGCTCTAATGCTCCAGTACCATTCACCTTCGGGGTCGATGAGGTGTTGGCGGATAAATCTAAAGGTTTTTTTCGAAAGGTGAAGAAATCTTTTGTTACCGTTGAGTTCGTATGCATTGAAAAAACCCACCACAGCCTCAGCCTGTGGCCACCAGTGGCGGTCATGGTCAGATTGCCCCGTTTTTGGGTCGTATTCGTAGATCAGGCTGCCGTCGGCCTGCATACCCTTTTCGGCAGCAGCCATAATTTTAAGGCTTTTTTCGTGGCATTGCCTTATTCGAACCTCGTCGCCAAGCACCTGTGCTGCTTCGCAAAGCAGCCAAGCGGCCTCAATGTCATGTCCAAAAGAAATTAAGGACGATTTTCGGTTCCAGCGCTCGTCGAAAAACAAGCTCAGGTGGCTGGTGCGCGGGTCGATGATTTTTTTGAGAAATAGGTCAATCAGGTTACCCAGTTGTTTTGCCAGCAACTCATTTTTCCAGATGCTGTATAAATTGGTGTAAGCCTCCAAAATATGCAGGTGGGTGTTCATGGTCTTTTTTTCGTTGGCGTCTTTCTTGCTCAGCCTTAAATCTTCGAGCAATTGCCAGTGGCGGTTGTAAGCCTCGAAATAACCGTTGTTTACCGGGTCGAAACTTTTTTCTTCAATGAGATGAAACAGTTCAATGGCTTGCTGCAAACTCTCCTTGTCGTTGGTGGCCATAAAGTATTCAGCCAGGGCATAAATAAAAAAAGCTTGCGAATAGATTTGCTTTTTGTCGTCGGCAGGCTGCCCCTTGTAGTCTAGCAGCCAGAAAGTGCCCCCTTCCTGCCGGTCGAAAAAGTGGGTAAACACATAATCTCTTGCTCTTTGGGCGGCTGCAAGATAGGGCTCTTCGCCAAGCAACCGGCTGGCTGCCGAGAAGGTCCAAAGAATTCTGGCGTTGAGGATGCCGCCCTTGGGTGCCTTGGGTACCAATTGGTTCATGCCATTTATTTGGCCGTAAAAACCGCCATACTGCCTGTCGGGCATACGATCGAGCCAAAAGGGAAGGATGTTGCCTGTTAGTTCAAGCAATAACTGCTGGCGATATTCTGACAAACTGTTGCTCACTTCTGAAGGTTGGTTTACCCCTCAAGGGTTTATTGCATTATTACTTCCACCCTGCATTGGCAGCCAGACTCAAGCAGGGGAAGTTTGTTGCCATAAAGGGGTTGTCCATCAACGGTTATGGACGATATTCCCTTCATTGAACCTGCCGGGTTTTTTACCATGATATTATAGGTGGCTCCCCTAAACTTCCTTGTTACTGAGAAGTTGCTTAAATGGGGCGGGATGCATGGGTCGATGACCAGCCCATCGTATGCTGGCTTAATTCCCAGGATATATTGTGAAATGGCATGGAAATTCCAGGCGGCCGTGCCCGTAAGCCAGGAATTTTTTGCCTCCCCGGGCTTGAAAGCTTCTTTGCCCGCAATCATTTGCGAATACACGTAAGGCTCGGTTTTGTGCAGTTCGCTTTTGTCTTCGAGGTAGGCCGGGCAGATCTTCCGGTAATACTCCCATGCCTGCTCGCCCCGGCCAATCATGGTCTCGCCTATCATAACCCAGGGGTTGTTGTGGCAGAAT
>JAHYJD010000041.1 GCA_019429365.1 Bacteroidales bacterium
CAGGTATAAGCAATGCGATCGGCCGAGCCGTCGGCGTAATGCACAAACTCATTGGCTATGCGTCCCTTGCTGTCGGGTTCAAAGGTCCGCTTCTCAAGCACGCTGCCATCGGCCTCGAGCAACTCCTCGCCGGTGAGAAAACCGTTTTCATCATAGGTATAGGCCATGATCTGCTCCACCTGACCATCTTCCCCAAACTGCGTTTCTTTCAGCAGCTTGCCAAAAGCCGGCTCGTAAAGGCTTTCGGAGATCAGGAATTCTTGTTCGGCAGGCTCTTCGTCGACAGAGGATTTTAATACCAGGTTTTTACGATATACAGATAAGCTTTTTATTTTTTTGTCCATAGGTTTGAAAAAGTTTGAAAAACAAGGCGTTGACTAAGGCAGCAAAGTTACCTAATCCTATAAAATATTTAATAATTTTACGCCCGAAACAAATTCACCACCCTTAACCTTTTATAATATGAAGAAAAGTGTTGTTTTTATTATGAGCATTTCAATTCTGATGCTGCTGGGCGCTTCGTGCAAGCGCCAGGTTCGTTTGCAGTATCCTGAAACAGCCACCGTTGACGTGGTTGACAATTATTTTGGTGTGGAAGTTGCCGACCCCTTCCGCTGGCTCGAGGACGACAACTCGCCCGAGACCAAAGCCTGGGTTGAGGCCCAGAACGAAGTGACCTTCGGCTACCTGGAGCGCATTCCTTACCGGCAGAAGATCAACGACCGCCTCACGCAGATGTGGGATTACGAGCGTTACTCGACCCCTTTCTGGAAAGGCGATTATTATTTCTTTTACAAGAACGACGGCATGCAGAACCAAAGCGTGCTTTACGTTCGCAACGGCATTGATGGGGAGCCCCGCGTGCTGCTCGACCCCAACGCCATGTCGGAAGACGGCACCGTTGCCCTGACTTCTCTGAGCATTTCTGATGACGCCCGCTACCTGGCCTATGGCATTTCGAGGGGCGGATCGGACTGGAACGAGCTGTTCGTGCGCGAGATTGAAACCGGCAACGACCTGGACGACCATATTCAGTGGGTGAAGTTCTCGGGCATTGCCTGGCAGGGAAATGGCTTCTACTACAGCCGCTACGATACCCCGGCCCCCGGGCAGGAGCTCTCGGCCGCCAACGAATACCACAAGGTGTTCTATCACAAGCTGGGCAATCTCCAGCAAGATGATGAGCTGATCTTCCACAACCCCAATGAGCCACGCCGCAACTTTGGCGCCGGCACCACCGAAGACGAGCGCTTTGTGATCATTAGCGAAACCCAAAGCACCAGCGGCAATGCCGTGCATGTGAAAGACAACAGCGAGCCCAACGGCAAATTCTCGCTGGTTATCGAAGGCTTTGACTACAACAACCGGGTACTCGACCATGTAGATGGCAAACTGCTGGTTTACACCAACAACAATGCCCCCATGTACCGCCTGGTAATGGTCGATCCCAAAGTACCAAGCCCCTACCACTGGGTCGATATCATTCCTGAGAGCGAGCATCTGCTCAGGGGCGTCAGCCTGATCGATGGCAAAATTTTCGCCACCTACCTGGAAGACGTAAAAAGCAAGGTTTACATCCACACAATGGATGGCGCGCGCATTGGCGAGCTGGAGCTACCAACGGTGGGCAGCTTTGGCGGTTTCAGCGGCAAGAAGGACGAATCCACGGCTTTCTTCTCGTTCAGCTCCTATACTTTCCCAAGCACTATTTACAAGTACGATGCCGCTGCCAATACCTACGAGGTGTATTTCCAGCCCGACATTGACTTCGATCCCGAAGCCTATGAAACCAAGCAGGTGTTCTATCCCAGCAAGGATGGCACCATGATCCCAATGTTCATTACCCACAAAAAAGGCCTGAAGCTGGATGGCCAAAACCCCACCCTACTTTATGGCTATGGCGGTTTCAACAGCAGCCTTACACCCGGCTTCAGCGTGGCCCGCCTTATCCTGCTCGAAAACGACGGCATTTACGCCGTGGCCAACATTCGCGGTGGCGGCGAATATGGCAAGGAGTGGCACGAAGCCGGCACCAAACTGAAGAAGCAAAATGTGTTCGACGACTTTATCGCTGCCGCAGAATACCTGATCAGTGAAAAGTACACTTCTTCAGAAAAACTGGCCATCCAGGGTGGCTCAAACGGCGGTTTGCTGGTGGGTGCTGTTGCAAATCAGCGTCCTGAGCTGTTTAAGGTGGCTTTCCCGGCTGTTGGCGTTATGGACATGCTTCGCTACCACAAATTCACCATCGGCTGGGCATGGGCCTCCGACTATGGTTCGAGCGAAGAAGAAGAGCACTTCCATAACCTTTATGGCTATTCGCCTTTGCACAACATTCCTGAAGGCGTGAATTACCCCGCCACCCTGGTGACCACCGCCGACCATGATGACCGTGTGGTGCCCGCGCACAGCTTCAAATACATTGCCGAGCTGCAGCGCAAGCAGGCAGGCCCCAACCCGGTGCTGATCCGCATTGAGACCCAGGCAGGCCATGGCGCCGGAAAACCGGTTTCGAAAACCATTGAAGAACTAACCGACATTTACGCCTTTATGTTTTACAACATGGGCGTGAAACCGAAGTATTAGCGTCAGTCTGCTCCCAAATAAGAGGCCGTCTCAAAGCATTACTGCGAGACGGCCTCTTTTAACTGGTGAATTATTTTTCAGCGAGTTACCTCACAATCGTCATTTCATCGATAAGGTGTTTTGCGCCGGCAAACTTTTCAATGACGAAAAGGATGTAGCGGGCATCGACGCTGATGGTACGCTGGGTTTCGTTCTCGAACAGGATGTCGCCGCTCATGGCTTCCCAGTTGCCGTCGAAGGCCAGGCCAATGAGGTGACCATCGCCATTAATGACGGGGCTGCCTGAGTTGCCGCCGGTAATGTCGTTGTTCGAAAGGAAGTTCACGTACATTTCGCCATCTTCAGCATACTGGCCGAAGTCTTTATTTTCATAAAGCTGCTTGAGTTTGGCAGGTACGATGAACTCGTGGTTGGTGGGGTCTTCCTTTTCCATCACCCCGCTGAGGGTAGTCTGGTAGTTGTAGTACACCGCATCAGCCGGATAGTAGCCACTCACGGTGCCATAGGTAAGGCGCATGGTGGAGTTGGCATCGGGGTAGAACATGCCTTCGGGGTCCATTTCGCGCAAGCCTTTAATGTACATCCTCTCGGCGCGGGCAAGGCGTGAGCCATACTCCTGCAGGCCGCGATTGACTTCCTGGAAGTTCTGGTTAACGGATGTGGCAGCCACAAACATAGGGTCGTTCTTCAGGGTCCTGGCATTGGGCTTGTCGAGGAAGCGGTTCAGCTTTTCGGCCGAGGCAAAAATGCTGTTCTTAAATACATCGGCGGCATAACGGTTAAAGTCGTTGCGGTATCTGCGTTCGATGGTCTGGAATACCTCGGGCAGGTTTTGCCTGGGGATGCGGTTAAAATACTCTTCGAACATGGCGGCCCACAGCTGTTCTTCCACCTGGGGGTTGTAATTGCGGAAAGTGCGCTCGGCACCCGCCCTGAGTCGATTGATCATCTGCTGGGCTTCCTCCTGCTTGTTTTTGTCATCCAGCAGATCGGGCAGTCCGGAAAAGGCGTTGGCCAAACTAAAGTTGATGGGGCCGGAGGCCATGGCTTCCATATAAATGAAGTTGTGCGAGTTGAACTGGCGCATGCCATCGTAAATGTTCTGGTATTCCTGCATCAGTTCGCCGTATTCGGCCCTGCGGCTGGCATCGGCATTGACCCATTGCATAAAGGCGGCTTCCTGCTGGCGCTTGGTGCCGGCCACATCGTGCTTCACCAGGGCGCGGCTCATACCGATAAAGTTTTTCCAGTAGTTGGAGATGCCCGACTGGCGCGAGGCATACATGATGCGGTATTCGTCGCTGGCGGCCATGGCGGCTTCAATGATGTCGAGCTTGCGGCGGCGGATCTCGATGCGGGGCGGATACATCTTGTCGAGGTTGAACTCAATACCGTAGGAAGTAAGGTAGCGGTTGGTGCTGCCGGGATAGCCCATTACCATGGCGAAATCGCCTTCTTTGATGCCTTTGATGGAAACAGGCAGGTGGTGGCGGGGCTTGAGCGGGATGTTTTCGGTGCTGTAGTCTGCAGGTTTGCCATCGGGGCCGCTATACACCCTGAACAGGCTGAAGTCGCCAGTATGGCGGGGCCACATCCAGTTGTCGGTGTCGCCGCCATATTCGCCAATGCTCGAGGGGGGCGCACCCACCAGGCGAACATCAGTATAGGTTTCAAACACAAAAAGATAAAATTCATTGCCGGCAAACATGGGCCTGAGGGTGGCGGTGTAGTGGGTACCTTCCACAGCAGCCCTTTCAAGCTCCTGGCTTTTGGTGCGGATGGCCATGTTGCGCTGGGCTTCGGTCATATCGTCGCGAAGCACTGCTGCCACCTCTTGGGTAAGGTCTTCCACCCTTACCAGGAAGCGGGCCACCATGCCGGGGTTGGGCAGTTCGTCGGCATAAGTAGCCGCCCAGAAGCCGTCGCGCAACAGGTCGTTGCCAACAGCGCTGTGCGACTGGATACGGCCTTTGCCGCAGTGGTGGTTGGTGAGCATAAGGCCTTGGTCGGAAATGATCTCGGCCGTGCAGCCTCCGATACTGACAATGGCATCCTTAAGGCTCGACTCGCTGAAGCTGAAAAGCTGCTCACGCGTCATGTTAAAGCCCAGCGACTGCATCTCTTCAAAAAGGGCGTCGTTGAGCAGGAAGGGGATCCACATCCCCTCATCGGCTTTCACTGAGGTGCGGGGCAGCATTACCACCACCATCAGAATAATAAGGAATCTTTTTAACATTCTTGGAAAATTAAGTGGTTAATGAATAATTTGTTTGATGGTATTTAATGAAAAAAGTTTAAGTGAAGTCTTCACCTTTTTTTATCCGGACATCGTTTACAAACCGCCTGATTTCCTGTTCTTTCTCTTTCTGGCAGATCAGCAGGGCGTTGTCCGATTCGGCCACGATATAATTGTCGAGCCCCTGCAGTACCACCAGCTTATCGTCGGGGATGTTTACAATGCAGTTGCTCACCTCGTAAAGCATCACATTTTTCCCCATCACCGCATTTTCGTTCTCGTCCCTGGCCCTCACATCGTAGAGCGAGCCCCAGGTTCCCAGGTCTGACCATCCAAAATCCGAGACGAAGACATACACGTTGTCGGCCTTTTCCATGATGGCGTAGTCGATGGAGATGCTTTTGCAGGCGGCATAGGCAATGCTCATATAAGGCAGTTCTTCGGGGGTGTTGTATTTGCCATTGGCTTCGCGAAACACATAGCTGATCTCCGGCTGATATTTTTCGAAAGCCTCTATGATGGCATGTGCCGACCAGATAAAAATGCCGCTGTTCCACAAAAAGTCACCACTTTTGAGGAAAGACTCTGCCAGCTCCAGGTTGGGCTTCTCGGTGAAGGTCTTTACTTTTTTCAGGCTTTCGTCGGCCAACCAGGGCGCGCCCTGCAAGAACTGAATATAGCCGTATCCGGTGTCGGGCCGGCTTGGGGTAATACCCAGGGTAAGCAGCCAGTCGTGCTGATTTGCAGCCTGTAAGGCCAGGCGGATAATGCGTGCAAACTCCTGCTCCTTCAAAATAATATGGTCGGAAGGGGCCACCACCAATCGGGCGCTGGGATCCATGGCCTGAATTTTCCATGCAGCGTAAGCAATGCAGGGTGCGGTATTTTTGCGGGTGGGTTCGCAGATAATCCGGTCTTCAGGTATTCCAGGAATTTGCTCCAGCACCAGGTGCTTAAAATTGGTATTCGTAATTACAAAGATATTTTCCTTGGGAAGCACATCAAGGAAACGCTCATAAGTTTGCCTGATAAGGGTTTTTCCGGTTCCCAGGATGTCGATAAACTGTTTTGGCCGGTAGGTGCGGCTCATGGGCCAGAACCGTTCGCCGATGCCACCGGCCATGATCACGGCATAGTTATGTTTCGATAGTTTAGTCATTATTATTAATTTTTGAATTTTTTTTCATACAATAACAGACTTTTTCTCTGATGCGGGGGTTACCTCTGCCATGGGGTGAAAAAGGTAAGCTCTTTTATTTTGCAGGCACAGGCAGCGGTATCTTTTGCGCAGTTTTTCCTCCTTGCGGAAGAGTCGTCCGTTGGAAGCCACAAACAGGCTGTTGGCAGGAATATCTTCGAGGAAGACCTTTTCCTGCGCCAGGGCCGTTTCCCTGTCGAAGAGGCGCAATTGTCGCTGCAGCTCGGGTGCAGCCACTCCGGAGGCTTTCACACGGTATGAATAATCGTGAATGGCTTCGTGCAGGCTTTGATGGAAATATCCTTTTGCAAGGGCCTCGCGAAGAAGGTATCCGAAGGTGTCTTTCCACACTTTGCCATGGGGCGCTGTGGCCCGGCCATGCTTCTCCCACACCAGCAGGTGCGCAAACTCGTGCAGGAAAACCAGCAGGAAGGCATACACGTTGAGGGTGCCGTTGATAGTGATCTCGTGGGGGCTGCCATTGCGTGAGGGGCGGAAGTCGCCCAGCTTGCTGAGGCGGGCCCGGCGCACCTTAAGCTGGATGCGGTGCTGCACCAGCAGGCCTGCCACCTCCTCAAGGGCTTCCACCGGAACAAAGCGGGCAAGGGTTTCTTTAAACGCGGGCTGCATGGTCTGTGGCAGGTTCTTCGCTGGCAGGAATTTCGTAGCTCCAGGTGGGGCAGTCGCACTTACGCCCCTTGCGCCCGAAGATGCAGGAACTGAAAGCCAGCAAAAATGCCAGGGATAAGATCAGCACGGAAAAGTGCCGCAAGAGAGGATGCATTCGGCCCATGATCAAGATTTTTTCTGCGTTCAAAATTAATAAAATAAAAGGGGTGGCAAAAGCCGCCAGCGTTTTTTATACCTGATGAACGCAAAATATAAGTAATTTAGCGTGTTCAGAAACAAAGGCCAATGAAACTGTTTTTTCATATTGGACGCTACTTCATGCTTCTTGTACAGATACTGAAAAAGCCCGAGAAGGCTTCGATATATCGCAGGCAGATCATACTGGAGATGGACAACATCGGCTTGCAGAGCCTGGGCATCGTGGCCATCATTTCGGTTTTTATGGGTGCGGTGGTAACCATACAAACGGCTTTCAACACCGACCACCCCATGCTTCCGCGCTACGCCGTTGGGTTTGCCACGCGGCAGTCGATCATACTGGAGTTTGCCCCCACCATTATCAGCCTGATTCTGGCCGGCAAGGTGGGCTCGCGCATAGCCTCAGAAATAGGCACCATGCGCGTAACAGAGCAGATCGACGCCCTGGAGATCATGGGTGTGAACTCCTCCGGCTTCCTTATCCTGCCCAAGGTGGTGGCTGCCATGATCATCAACCCGGTGCTGATTGTGCTGAGCATGTTTCTGGGCATCTTTGGCGGCTGGGTTGTTTCGGCCGTTAGCGACGTAATGCCCGTCAGCAATTTCATTTACGGAATATTGTATGAATTTGCCCCCTACGACATTTTTTATGCCCTGGTAAAAACGGTAGTATTTGCCTTCATAATTACCACCATTTCGGGTTATTACGGCTATTTCACCAAGGGCGGTGCCCTCGAAGTGGGGCAATCGAGTACCGATGCGGTGGTAACCAGCAGCATTTTCATCATCATTTTTAACCTGATATTAACCCAATTGTTACTGGCATGATCAGGGTAGTGAACGTAAGCAAAAGTTTCGACGAGGTGCCCGTGCTTAAAAACGTTTCAACGGTTTTTGAGAAAGGCAAGACCAACCTCATCATCGGTCAGAGCGGATCGGGCAAAACAGTGCTGATGAAATGCCTGGTGGGCCTGCTCAACAGCGATTCCGGACAGATCCTCTACGACAACCACCAGTTCAGCACCATGAGCTTTGCCGAAAGGCGCGTAATACGGCAAAAGCTGGGCATGCTGTTTCAGGGTGGCGCCCTGTTCGACTCCATGACGGTGGAGGAAAATGTAATTTTCCCCCTGAAAATGTTCAGCACCATGACACTGGAGGAGAAAATAGATCGTGCCAACTTCTGCCTGAAACGGGTAAACCTGGAAAACGTGAACCACCTCTACCCTGCCGAGATCAGCGGTGGCATGAAAAAAAGGGTGGCCATTGCCCGTGCTATTTCAAACAGCCCCAGCTACCTTTTTTGCGATGAGCCCAACTCGGGCCTCGACCCCCTTACGGCCATTGTAATAGACAACCTCATCAGCGAGATCACCCAGGAGTTTGATATCACCACGGTGGTCAACACCCACGATATGAACTCGGTGATGGAAATTGGCGACAAAGTGGCTTTCATTTATAAAGGCGAGCTGTGGTGGGAAGGCTCACGCTTCGAAATTCTGAAAACCGAAAACAAGGAGGTAAATGACTTTGTATACGCCTCGGAGTTAATGCGAACCATGAAACAATAAAAAGTATTCTGCAGCCATGATTCTTTTTGCCCGATTAATAAAGGAGAGTGCCCGTTTTGCAACGACCTCGGTAATTGCCAACAAGCTGCGCACCTCACTCACTTTGCTGGGTATTACCATAGGTATTTTCTCCATCATCCTGGTGTTTTCGGTGCTCGATGGACTGGAGCGCCAGGTTAGAGGCAGCATTGAGTCGCTGGGCGATAATGTGGTCTACATAGCGAAATGGCCATGGGTATTTGAAGGCGAGTTTCCGTGGTGGCGATTCATGAACCGCCCTGTGCCCAATGTACGCGAGGTGGATGAGCTGATGCGCCGTACCTATACCGTGGAAGCGGTGGCCTTCGAAGCTCAGGCCTCACGTACTGTTGAACACCTCAACAACAGCATTGAAAATACTCCACTGATAGGCGTTTCGGCCGACTACGACAAGGTGCGACAGGTCGAATTAAGTGATGGGCGCTACATCTCTGCCACCGAGTTTGTCTCGGGGCGCAATGTGGCTGTAATTGGTGTAAAGATTGCCGAGTCACTCTTCCCGGGCAGCGACCCCATAGGCAAGAACATAAGGTTTTTTGGAAGAAATGCGGAAGTCATTGGGGTGTTTGCCAAGGAAGGCACAAGCAACTTTGGCAGCAGCCGCGATGAACATGTGTTCATCCCTCTGAACTACCTGGGTTTGTTTGTGGATGTGAACAGTGAGCGATCCAACCCCTCCATCATGGCCAAAGCCAGGCCCGGAATTTCCAATGAAGAAATGATCGATGACATTACCGGGGTTATGCGTGCCATCAGGCGGCTGAAGCCCCTGGCCGAGGATAACTTTGCGCTGAACGAAAGCAGCGCCCTGACGAAACAAACCGACAGCATCTTCGCCATCATTTCGCTGGCAGGCTGGATCATCGGCGGATTCTCCATCCTGGTGGGCGGCTTTGGCATTGCCAATATCATGTTTGTTTCGGTAAGAGAGCGTACCAGCATCATTGGCATACAGAAAGCCCTGGGTGCAAAGAACTACTTTATTCTGCTGCAGTTTCTTTTCGAAGCCATACTGCTCAGCCTTGTCGGGGGCGCCGTGGGCCTGCTCATGGTGTTTGGCGCCACCGCAGCCATTTCAAGCCTGGCCAATTTCGACTTTAGCCTCACCCTAGGAAACATTTTGCTGGGGCTGAATGTTTCAGCTATCATAGGGCTGGTGTCGGGCTTTGTGCCTGCATGGACCGCCTCAAGGCTCGATCCGGTGGAAGCCATAAGAAGCACGGGGTGATTTGAGAAGGAGAGAAGTGGAGAAGGAAAGAAAGGGAGAAGATAAGAAAGTTAGAAGATAAGAAAAAAGAGCCGCAGAGCGGCGAAATATGGGTAGAATCCGGTGATCGCCCCTGCTTCGATAAGCCCTGCAGGGGCGAAACGAATGAATGATCGAGGAAGCGAGGAAGCAGGCAGTATGCAATATCCGTGAAAAGTGACGAAGGCCACTGTTAGAAATGATTTGAAACAACAAAACAAACATATAATGTCTGATAAAAAAGTACTTTTAGTAATTCTTGATGGCTGGGGCCAGGGCGACCATGGTCCCGCCGATATTATAAGCAAGGCCAATGTGCCTTTTACGCGTCATCTTACAGAAACCGTTCCACATACCCTGATTCGCACCTCTGGCGAGGATGTGGGCCTGCCTGATGGGCAAATGGGCAACTCTGAAGTGGGCCACCTGAATATTGGTGCCGGACGTGTGGTGTACCAGGAGCTGGTAAAGATCAGCAAGGCCATTAGGGAGAAGACCTTCCCCCAGGAGCCAGTTATTACCGAAGCCTTCGATTATGCCAGTGTGCACGGCAAAAAGATACACTTGCTCGGCCTGGTTTCCAATGGGGGCGTGCATTCGGCCATGGATCACCTTTTCGGCTTCTGCGATGTGGCCAAAGAAAAGGGCTTCAACGATCTTTTCATTCATGCCTTTACCGATGGGCGCGACACCGACCCATACAGCGGGCTGGGGTTTGTGGCTGACCTTGAAAACCATCTGAAAAATTCGGCTGGGCAGGTGGCTTCGGTTTGCGGCCGCTATTATGCCATGGACCGCGACAAGCGCTGGGAACGCATTAAACTGGCCTACGACATGCTTGTTGATGGACAGGGCGAATACTTCTCCACTTCTGCTGAGGCCATTCAATCATCCTATGCTGAAGAAGTAACTGATGAGTTTATTAAACCAAAAGTTATCACCGGCCCGGATGGCAAGCCCCTGGCCACCATTGCCGAAGGCGATGTGGTGATTTGCTTCAACTTCCGTACCGACCGCTTGCGCGAAATCACTACGGTGCTTTCTCAAAAAGACATGCCCGAATTCGGCATGAAAACCATGCCATTGCATTATGTTACCATGACCCGCTACGACGAATCATTCAAAGGGGTTAAGGCGATTTACGAGAAAGAAGACCTGAAAAATACCCTTGGCGAAGTGCTGGCAGATAATGGAAAAAAACAGCTTCGCATTGCAGAAACAGAGAAATATCCGCACGTAACCTTTTTCTTCAACGGCGGCCGGGAGGAAAACTTCCCGGGCGAAGACCGCATCATGGTCTCCTCGCCGAAAGTGGCCACCTACGACCTGCAGCCTGCCATGAGCGCTCCAGAGGTTAAAGACAAGGTGGTAGAGGCGATACATCGCAATCTATACGACTTTATTTGCCTGAACTTTGCCAATGCCGACATGGTGGGGCATACCGGCTTTATTAAAGCCATTACCGAAGCAGTGGAAACCGTGGACCGCTGCCTGAAAGAAACAGTGGACGCTGCCCGTGCCAATGGCTACTCAGTGATCATCACCGCCGACCATGGCAACGCTGATTTCGCTATAAATGCAGATGGTTCGCCAAATACTGCGCACACCACCAACCCGGTACCCTGCTGGCTGGTCAGCGAAGACTATAAAAGCATAAAGCCCGGCCGCCTGTCTGACCTCGCTCCTACTATCCTGAAAATGATGGATGTTGAGATACCTGAAGAAATGCAGGGGCAGATACTCGTTAATTAGCGGATGTGAGGATTAGCAGATTTGAGGATGACTAACGACTATTTCATGCTGATTCTCTGAGTTTTAGTGTTGCTGAGAAAGTCTTTGTCTCGAACCCTTTTTCTTTATCCGGATTTTCGAGCCTTTCGATGAGCATACGAACGGCCTCTTTCCCCATATCGTAGCCTTTTTGCTCTACGGTGGTAAGCTTAGGCCTGGCAATGAGGGCGATGGGGTCGTCGCCAAATCCAGCCACGGCAATGTCGGCTGGCACCACAAATCCGTTTTCCTGCAGTAGCTGCATTACGGCGATGGCCGTAAAATCGTTCACGGCAAAAATGCCGTCGATGGTTGGTGCCAGGCTAAGAATCTTTTCGCGATTTGCCAACACCTGCGTTGGGGTGTCGCATTGCAAAATCAATTCATCGCTGAGGCCAATATTATGATCGGCCAGGGCTTCGCTGTAACCCTGGAGCCGTTTCCGGCCAATGGCCAGGTGCTGTGGAGCGGCCAGGTGCAAAATACGTTGACGCCCGGTTCTTATCAGGTGAGTAGTTACCAGGTGGGCACCCTGAAAGTCGTCGGTCACCACACGGTCGGTTTCAATATCCTTACACACCCTGTCGAGAAACACCAGCGGCAGGCCATGTTCCACGGCATGCTTAAAATGATCAAACTCAAAAGTATTTTTGCTCATGGAAATCAGCAAGCCATCTACGCGGTGGTCGAGCAGGGCCTGCAGGTTGATGCGTTCGCGTTCAAATTCTTCGTTCGACTGGCAGATCATCAGGCGGTAGCCCTTGCTGTAGGCCAGGTCTTCTATGCCGCTGATAATGGTAGAGAAAAAGTGGTGCACAATTTCGGGTAAAATGATGCCCAGGGTGAACGACCGCTGTTGCTTCAGCCCCAGGGCCAGGGCATTGGGCCGGTAATTAACGCTGCGGGCAAAGGCCTGCACCCGGGCACGGGTTTCCCTGCTGATATCGGGATGGTCCTTCAGTGCCCTTGAAACGGTGGAGGCAGAAACCCCCAGGGCCCTGGCAATATCGTTGATGGAGGTGATGTTATGCTTCATTTATTGCGGTTTTGGATTGGTTTGGTCCAATGCCATAAACAAAGATAATCGTCTGTGGTATAATTGCAAACGATACCGCAAACGTTTGCGGTAATTATTTACGCAAAATATTGATTCTCAACATTAAAAACACGTTAAATCTATCTTAATTTTTTATCTTTGCTATCAAACTTCCAATCACATAACATTAATCAGTTCGAAGTATGACAAAAATTTTTAAACTGTTCGTGCCGCTGCTGTTAACGCTGTTTAGCGTTTTCGGCGCATTCGGGCAAACAGGCACCATTACCGGGGTTGTTACCGACCGCGAATCGCGCGAGACCCTGCCAGGTGCCAACATTGCAATCCAGGGTACTACCACTGGTGCAATTACTGATTTAGATGGCCGATATACCATTACGGTAGGTGCCGGTCAGTACACCGTGGTTGCGAGCTACATTGGTTTTGAGCCTGTTAGCAGGCAAGTTACCGTGGTAGCTGGGCAATCTGTTGTCCTCAACTTCGAAATGGGCCTGGATATTGCCACCCTTTCGGAGTTTGTTATTATCGGGTATGGTGTGCAGCGCCGCGAAGATGCCACCGGTTCTGTTTCGGTGGTCGACACCCGCGACTTCAACAAGGGTAAGATTACCTCGCCCCAGGAGCTGCTTGCCGGTAAGATTCCCGGGGTACAAATCACCATGCCGGGCGGTGCGCCTGGCGAAGGTGCACAGATCCGTATTCGCGGTGGTTCTTCTCTTTCGGCCAGCAACGACCCGCTAATCGTAATCGATGGTGTTCCCATTGAAAATGCCGGTGTTCCCGGTCTTCGCAACCCGCTTTCGACCATCAACCCCGACGACATTGAGTCGTTTACCGTGCTGAAAGACGCTTCGGCCACTGCCATTTACGGATCCAGGGCCTCCAACGGGGTTATCCTTATCACCACCAAGAAAGGCAAGGAAGGCGCTCCCCTGCGACTTTCCTATTCGGGCACCTATTCGATGGCAACCAACACCAGGAACGCTGACTTCCTGAATGCCGACGAGTTTCGGGAGCAAGTTAACTTGAGGTATGGCGACCGGCCCAACGTAACCGGCCTCATGGGCAGCACCTCGACCGACTGGCCGAGCCTGATTTTTCAGGATGCTTTTGCCCACGACCATGTTGTTACCGCCACTGGCTCCTACAGGTCACTTCCCTTCAGGGCATCCATCGGTTACAACGCACAGGATGGGGTAATTAAAACCGACAACATGGAGCGTGTAACCGCTTCTGTGAACCTGACACCCAGTTTCCTCGACGACCATTTGAAAATCAATTTCAATGCCCGCGGAACCTATATCAACAATTTCTTTGCCGAGCAGGGCGTAATCGGTGCAGCCAACCAGTTCGACCCCACCCAGCCTGTACGCGAGGAGGGAAGCCCCTTCGGCGGGTTCTTCGCCTGGCAGGATGCCGGCATTCCCAAACCGGTAGCCACCACCAACCCGGTGGCCAACCTCGAACTCAGGGAAAACACCAGTTCCGTTTATCGCATACTGGGTAACTTCCAGGCCGATTATAAATTCCATTTTCTGCCCGAACTCAGGGCTAATGTGAATGTGGCTTACGACTATTCCGAGTCGGATGGTACTGACTTCACCCCTGACTATGCAGCATGGAGCTACTCTTCCGGTGGCTACATGGGCAACTACTGGCAGAAGAGGAATAACCAACTTTTCGACTTCTATCTGAATTATGTGAAGGATATTGAAGGCATTGCCAGTCGTATCGACGCTACTGCAGGGTACTCCTATCAGCGTTTCTGGATTGAAGGTTCCAACTTCGGTTCAAGCATTCCCAACAACCTGGCATTCCAAAATGGACACAACCAAGACAGTTTGCGCATCATTACACCCGATATCCCTTATGCCCCTCCGGGACAAGTGCTGATTTCTTTCTTCGGCCGTATGAATTACTCTGTGCTCAACCGTTACCTATTTACTTTCACCCTGCGTAACGACCGCTCTTCAAGGTTCTCTCCCGAGACCCGTTCGGGATGGTTCCCATCTGTGGCATTTGCCTGGAAAATCCTCGAAGAGCCCTTTATGGCCAACGCCACTTTCCTCTCGGAACTGAAACTCAGGACAGGTTATGGTATTACCGGTCAGGAGAACATTTTCCAGGGTGACAAACCCTATCTGGCGCGCTACACCCGCAACGTGCAGGGCGCTTATTACCAGTTTGGGACACCAGGAAACTTTATCAGCACCCTGCGCCCCGAAGGTTACAACAGCTTGCTAAAGTGGGAAGAAACCACTACATACAACGTGGGTTTGGATTATGCCTTGGAAGGCCACCGCTATTACGGGAGCATTGATTTCTATTTCCGCGAGACACGCGACCTGATCAACGAGATCAACGTTCCGGCCGGAACCAACCTTACCAACCGGATTGTGCAAAACATTGGCACCATGGAAAACAAGGGGGTTGAATTCAGCATTTTTACCCGCCCCATAGTATCGCGCGATTTCAACTGGCTACTTGGTTTTAACGCCACCTGGAATGAAACCAAGATTACCCAGCTTACCGTGGTTGACAACCCCGAATATTTAGGTGTTCAGCATGGCGGCATTGCCGGTGGTGTGGGTAACAATGTGCAGATCCACACCGCTGGTTATGCTCCCTCCTCTTTCTTTGTTTGGCAACAAGTGTACGACCAGGACGGCAACCCCATTGAAGGTGTGTATGTTGACCGCAATAATGATGGTGAGATTACCGAAGCCGACCTTTATCGTTACAAGCGCCCTGCGCCCAATTATTACCTGGGTCTTACCTCCGACTTCCAGTACAAAAACTGGAGCCTCGCTTTTGCCGGCCGTGCCAACCTTGGAAACTATGTGTACAACAACATCAGTTCTGACAATGGCTGGATGAACAAGATTTTCAGGGCTGAAGGCCCATACCTGAGCAACATTCACCGCGATGCGCTCACGGTTGGATTCAACAACGCCCAGTATTTGTCTGACTTTTATGTTCAGGATGGTTCTTTCTTCAAAATGGACCACATTACCCTGGGCTACAACTTTGGCAACCTGCTGGGAAGCCGCACCAACCTGGTACTCTCCGGTATCGTTCAGAACGCCTTCATGATCACCAATTATAAAGGCCTTGACCCGGAACTTGGAAACGGTATTGACAACAATATCTATCCCCGTCCGAGGACTTTCGTAATGAGCGTGAATCTCCAGTTTTAGCAATTCAAAAAGAACAAGAAATTATGAAAAAGACAACATATTTATTCACACTTCTGGCAGGCTTCCTGATCATGTTTTCTTCCTGCCTGAAAGATCTCGACCTGGTGTCAACGGATGGCCGCGAGATTACTGCTGCTGATGTTTTCAATGATCCTGCGGCATATCAGCAGTTTCTTGCAAAACTTTATGCAGGTCTGGCCGTGTCTGGTCAGGAAGGCCCTGCAGGCAATGCCGACATTTCAGGCATTGACGAAGGTTTTGGTCAGTATCTGCGCGGTTTCTGGTACCACCAGGTGCTTTCTACCGACGAGGCTGTGATTGGCTGGGACGACCAGACCATCAAAGACTTCGTGTATCAGTCGTGGACGACGACCGACGTGTTCATTGCCGCCTTCTACTATCGTATTTTTTACCAGATTGCAGCGGCCAACGAATACATCCGTGAAACCACCCCTGCCAAGCTCGATGAGCGTGGCGTGAGCGGCGCCCTTCGCACTGAGGTGGAAGGCTACCGTGCCGAGGCCCGCTTCCTGCGCGCCCTCAGCTACTGGCATGCCCTCGATGTGTTTGGCAATGTACCCTTCGTAACAGAACAAGATGCCGTTGGCGCTTTCCTGCCACCGCAGATCATGAAAGCCGACCTGTTCTCATACATAGAAGGCGAACTGCTCGAACTCATTCCGCTCATGGCACCTCCCCGCTCGGCCAACTACTATGGCAGGGCCGACCGCGCTTCGGCATGGATGCTGCTGGCTAAACTTTATCTGAACGCCGAAGTATATATCGGACAGCCCAGGTATACTGAGTCCCTCACCTACATCAAAGAGATTATCAATGCAGGCTATACCCTGGAGCCGGAGTTCAAGCACCTTTTCAATGCCGACAACTACCTGAGCACCAACGAAATAATTTTCCGTGTACCCTACCATGGTATTCAAACCCGCACCTATGGTGGCACTACCTTTATCATTAAGGCTGGCACCGGTGGAGGTATGACAGGCCTGGATTATGGCATTGATGGCGGATGGGGCGGTACCCGTACTACCAGCGCTATTGTAAACCTCTATAACGCAAACGATCCCCGTCGCCTGTTCTTCACCGAAGGACAAACCCTCGACATCGAAAACCTGGGTGACTTTACCAACGGTTACGCCACCATTAAGTTCAACAACCTTAAGCGTGACGGCACCCCTGGCACCAGCCTGGAATTTGTTGATACCGACTTCCCCATGTTCCGCCTGGCCGATGTGTACCTGATGTATGCCGAAGCTGTGCTGCGTGGTGGCACCGGTGGCGACCTTGGCACTGCCATTGGTTACATAAACCAACTGAGGCAGCGTGCCTGGGGCAACAGCAACGGCAACGTGAGCGAGATCAACCTCAACTTCATTTTGGATGAGCGCGCCCGCGAACTGTTCTGGGAAGGACACCGCCGCACCGACCTGATCCGTTTCGGAAAATTTGCCGGAAACACCGGATATGTTTGGGCCTGGAAAGGCAATTCGAAAGACGGCCTGGAAGTAAATGCCAGATACAACCTCTTCCCATTGCCTGCGGCCGATATTACGGCCAATCCGAACTTAACCCAGAACGATGGTTACGTAAATTAAAAAACGCAATGAATATGAAAAGAATAGCAATTATCCTAAGTCTCATCTTCGGAGTGTTTTTAATCCACTCCTGTGAGCCGGAAGAACTTATTACCCTGGATCTTTCCAAGACCGTAAGTCCGCAGATTACCGCACCCAGCAGCGGCAGCAGCCTTGTGCTGAGCCAGGAAACGGCCGATGAGGTCATCACCATTACCTGGTCGCCGGCCAGCTACGATGCCGATTTTATTGCAGAAACAAAATATATTCTGCAAATGGATGTGGCAGGCAACAACTTTGCCAACCCCCGCGACCTGATCAACACCGAAGGCCTCACCTTCGCGACCACCCAGGGAGCTGTCAACAGCCGCATTCTTGGAATGGAATTCGAGCCTGAAACCGAGGTAACCCTCGAGTATCGCGTGTTCTCCTTTATCACCAGGGAATCGAACGCTACTTACGCCTATTCCAACCCCATAGAAATTACCTTCACTACTTATGAGGATGTGGTTCCGGGTGCAAAACCCATCTACATGCTGGGTGATGGTACAGCCGCGGGTTGGAACAACAATGCGGCCCTGGAAATGTACCATATTGAAGAAGGTGAATTTGCCCTGGTTGCTCGTTTGCGCGAGAGTGGCACCATGGTGAAGTTTATCTCTGTACTGGGTCAGTGGGCTCCGCAATGGGGTGCAGCTCCCGGAGGTACGGCCACGGAAGGAGAACTGATTCTCCGGCCTACCGAAGATGAGCCCGATCCGAGCCCGATCGACATTGCCGACCTGGTTGCTGGCGATTACAGGGTTACTGCCGACACAGCCAACCTGACCTACAGCATTGTAAAGGTAACCGAAGAACTCTACCTGCTCGGAAGTGCTACTACACCCGGCTGGAACAACGCAGGCGCTCTTGCCCTGACCAAGGATGCGCCTGGTATGTTCAGCATTACCACCACCCTGACCGCCGGTACTGACATGTACTTCAAATTTATTGAAGTGCTTGGTCAGTGGGCACCGCAGTACGGTACCGATGCCAACGGAACTTCCGAAGGCGGAAAACTGGTGTTCCGTGAAACTGAAAGCGTTCCAGACCCACCGGCTATACCAGCACCAGATGTAACGGGTATGTACAAGATTGAGGTGAACCTGAGCAATATGACTTATAAGGTAACAGCCCAGTAAACCTCACATGAAAATCTTCCGGTTTTTCCGGATAAAGAAAAAGCTACTCCACCAGGGGTGGCTTTTTCTGTTTTTCAATAAACATTTTTAAAAAAAACACTATCTTATGGCTTGAAATTTGTTGCAATAATTCATAATTTGCCAACCAAAAACAAGTACTTATGAAACCAGAAAAGATTGCATTACCCATTTTGCTTTTGGCGGTGCTGGTTACTTTTTCAGGCTGCATGTCCACCTACCCCGCAACCTACGATCCTTTCCGCATCAAGGAATTCCCCACCCCGCGCCACACCAACGAAATTAAGGTCTATTTCCCGGGCGAGAAGCTTCCCGAGAAGGAATACATCCAGACCCACACCTTTGAAGCGCGGAGCATGCCCGGTGCTCCCATGAACGTGCAGGTAAGGCAAATTCGTGAGCAAGCCCGCGATGCAGGCGTGGATGCCGTGATCATTATGTCGCATGGCGACCAGGCCGAGATTCACCCCTATGCCGGCATGCTGGTAGTAAACAACATGACCGCCCTGGGCATCAAGTTTAAGGAAAACGTAGATTACCTGCACATGTACCGCTTTGTAGATCAGCTTTACGCCTTCAATGCCGAAAAGGACACCTTTGAGCTGGTGGCCAACCTTTTTCCTGACTTTAACGGCAAGGTGACACAGGTAGAAGAGCTCGATGAGAATGCAAAGGGCAAGTTTTACTTCCAGAATTTTATCAGGCGTTATTCGCTGGATTTTCTGCTTGGCGAGGAGAACCCCAACTGGAGGTACAAAACTTCACTGACCGGGCAGGTTACCCGCCGCGATTATGTTAGAGACCGCGCTAAACAAATACGGCTTAAGTTGAATTATGAGCCTGGCACCAATAAGCTGACCAAAGTCGACGCCAGTATTTACGGGCCGGGCACAATGTGGCACGACTATGAAATTTTGATAGAATACGGCCCCAACCGCATGGTGTCGGAAAAGAAAATATTAATGAACGGCAAGCCTGAGCTCATCGAACGTTTCTATTACGATGAACTCGACCGCGTGCTCACCAGCACCTATCACCAAATAATTGATGGAGAAGAACAGCCCTTTTTACAAACGCATTATTATTACTATGAAAACAAGGATGTGTTTGAGCAGTTCTAAAAGCGCTCCTTCACCTCCACCCATTTAAAAACTTTATCCCCTCTTCTTACCAGTCCCGGAACCGGTATCGAGCAAAGTTCTCCTTTGCGGGTACCGGTTACCTTTTTCAGGTCTACCCTGATCTCGCTCACCTCAAATTCCATGGCGCCGGTGGTAGGGCCGGTAATGAGCAAGGGATCGTTCAATTGCATTTCGTGGGTTTCCATTTTTACCTCGGCCACGCCTATTTTTGCAAAGTAGTTGGAAACCAGCCCAAGGTATTGCTTTCGGCGGGTGGCCATGGAGCCGTAGCGTTCGGTCCATTCGCCCATTTTCCTGCCCAGGTAATAGCCATCCCAGAAGCCGCGATTATAAACCGATGAAAGTCGTTTCAACCAGCCTTCTACCCTTTCAGGAGTAAAGGTGCCTTCCAATACGGCAGTGGCTGCTTCGCGGTAACACTGGGTCACGGTTTTCACGTATTCGGGCCCGCGGCCACGGCCTTCAATTTTAAACACCGTCACGCCGGCATCCACAATTTTATCTAAGAAGCCGATGGTGCAAAGGTCCTTGGGCGACATGATATACTCATTGTCGATCTCGAGTTGGTGGCCGTCTTCCTTGTCAGTAACAATATAGGTCCTGCGGCATTGCTGCAGGCAGGCGCCGCGATTGGCCGAGGAGTTGAGGTTGTCGAGGCTCAGGTAGCATTTGCCGCTTACGGCCATACACAGGGCACCGTGCACAAACACCTCAATCTGCACCAGCTTGCCTGAAGGGCCGCAGATATTTTCACGCTCAATGCCTTGCACGATATCATGCACTTGCTGCAGGCTCAGTTCGCGGGCGGTTACCACCACGTCGGCAAACTGCGAATAAAACCTCACCGCCCCAAGGTTGGTGACATTGGTCTGTGTTGAAAGATGAATCTCCACGCCCTGGCTGCGCGCATACGTTATCACCGACAAGTCGGAGGCGATAATGGCCGATATGCCGGCCTCCCTGGCAGCAAGGACGGTTTTCTGCATCTCGTCCTGCTCGCTGTCATAAATAATCGTATTGAGTGTAAGATAAGTCTTTACGCCAGCTTCGCGGCAAATACCGGCTATTTGCCTCAGGTCGTCCAGGGTAAAATTCTGGGCGGAGCGTGAGCGCATGTTGAGTTTGCCCACGCCAAAATAAACAGAGTCGGCATTGCCCTGAATGGCTGCCATCAGCGATTCGTAAGAACCGACCGGGGACATAATCTCCAGTTCTTTAGTAATTTTTTTCATTATTATTTTGAACGCAGATAACGCTGATTTAGTAGATTTTCGCTGATAAAACAATTAAACATTTTCTGATTTATTGCTTTCTTTCATTAGAAAACACCTTCCTTTTAAATTCAGGTTTCTTGCCAAAGTTGAGTAATAGCCCAACTTCAATATTGGTTGCTTTCAGGTAATTGATTAGTTGAAATTCATTTTCTTCAGCTAAAGCTTCGGCAGCTTTATTTTCAATTATGATACAGTCATCAACAATTATATCAGCGCGATAATCTCCCACCTGAAATCCTTCATAAAAAACTTTTACCGGAACTTCGCTTTCGCATTTGAAACCCATTCTTCTAAGTTCGATCAATAAAGCATTTTGGTATACTTTCTCAAGAAACCCATATCCAAGGCTGTTATATACCTTATAAAATGCTTGAATTATTTTTTGCGTTTTCTCTTGATACAACATAAGCTGTTCAACTTAAAAAAATCCGCGATTATTTTCACAATCCGCGTCATCCGTGTTCAGGACTTAAACCTTAGGGATGTTTTTAAGCACTTCGAGTGTGAGGTCCCAGAATTTCTGCACGGTATCGATCTTAATTCCCTCATCTGGTGAATGGGCGCCTTTGATGGTTGGCCCGTAGGAGATCATGTCGATGCCCGGGTATTTCTCGCCAATGAGCCCACATTCGAGGCCGGCATGAATGGCCAGCACTTTGGGTTCTTCCTTGAAAAGACCGGTATAAGCTTTACGCATGATGGCCAGGATTTCGGAATTCACATTGGGTTTCCAGCCAGGGTATCCGTCGCCATGCTTTACCTTTGCGCCAGCCAGTGAGAAAACACTGGTCACCATGTCGGCAATATCGCGCTTGCCCGACTCGAGAGAGCTCCGCTGGCTGGTAGACACAATGATCTCACCGGGTGTCATTTTAACCGAGGCCAGGTTGGTGGAAGTTTCAACCAGGTTTGGAATGTCGGGCGACATGGCAATAACCCCATGAGGGCAGGCATACAAGGCATTGAGCAATCGTTTCTGGGTGCTGAAATCGATCAGCGCCTGTGGCATCACTGCTTCCTCAAAGGCAATGGCAAGGCCGGGCTCGTTGGTCTTCTGCTCGTCGCGGATATCAGACACCAGCTTATCGAAGCCTCCGCGCAAGCCTGATACGTGCCTCTTTGGAATGGTGAAACTGGCAAAGGCTTCGCGTGCTATGGCGTTGCGCAGGTTGCCGCCCTGAATCTCGGCCAGGCGCAGTTCAAACATTTTTTCGAAGTTCCACAACAAACGGTTTAGTATCTTGTTGGCGTTGCCACGGCCCCTGTTTATATCATCGCCAGAGTGGCCGCCTTTCAGTCCGGTTACGCTTACGCGGAAAGCCTGGTGATCGGCTTCCGGTGCCACTTTCTCGTAGGGGAAGGTTACCAGGGTGTCTATCCCGCCGGCACAACCGATGAAAAGTTCGCCATCGTCTTCCGAGTCGAGGTTGAGCAGGATACGGCTTTTCACAAAGCCTTTTTCGAGGGCAAAGGCGCCTGTGAGGCCGGTTTCCTCGTCCACGGTAAAGAGACATTCGATGGGACCATGGGCAATGCTGTCCGATTCGAGTATGGCCAGTTGCACGGCCATGCCGATGCCATCGTCGGCGCCCAGGGTAGTGCCGGTGGCCCGCACCCAGCCGTTGTCGAGACGTGGCAATATGGGATCGTGGTCGAAGTCGTGCGCAGTGTCGGCATTCTTTTCGCAAACCATGTCCACATGGCTTTGAAGCACTACCGCTGAGCGGTCTTCGTAACCTTTTGCTGCCGGCTTGCTGATGAGCAGGTTGCCGATCTTGTCCTGCTGCCACGACAGGCCATGTTTTTCCGCGAAAGCGATAAGATAATTAAGAATTCTTTCTTCCTTCTTAGAGGGACGAGGGATCTGGCAAATATCTTCGAAATGCTGCCACACGCGGGCAGGCTCTAAATGGGCTAATATTTTACTCATGGTTTAAGATTTTTAATTTGCATTGCGAAATAAGCGGTTTTTTGCCAAACGGCAAACTAAACCTGCCTTTTATTGCGGCAGGCAAAACCGTATTACAATTTACGAAAGAAAATCGACAGGAAGGCGTTTGCATAAGCATATAGTGTTTATTTTTGAAAACCAAAAACCTAAAATCTACATTTATGTATGGAATTCTGATTGCCCTGGGTGTACTGATTCTTTTCACCATCATCGCCTACAACCGTTTTATCATGCTGCGCAACATGGCCGACAAGGCTTTCAGCACCATTGATGTAATGGCCAAGAAGCGTTACGACCTGATACCCAACCTGGTTGCTGCGGTTCAGAAATATATGGAACACGAACGCGGCACCCTGACCGATATCACAGCCATGCGCGCACGTGCCATGCAGGGCAACCTGAGCCCCGACGAGCGGGTGCAGCTTGAAAACCAAATTACCCGCAGCCTGGGCAATATTCAGGTGGCCGTGGAAAATTACCCTGAGCTCAAGGCCAGCGAAAATTTCAGGCAGCTGCAGGCTTCGCTCAACGAGGTGGAGGAGCAACTCAGCGCCTCGCGCCGGGCCTATAATGCCGCCGTGATTGATTACAACAATGCGGTGCAGATGTTTCCCTCCAATGTGTTCGCCCTTGTGTTTCAGTTCAAATCGCGCGCCCTGCTCGAAACGCCCGAAAACGAACGCCAGAATGTGGACGTGAAAAAGCTTTTCAACAACTGATCACCTCCCTCCAATAAAAGACTGGCATGAAGTCGTTGCAGGAGTTTGAAAGCTTTTACAATCAAACCCTTTTCAGGGAAATGGAAGTGCTCGATGCCCGGCGCAAGAGGGTGATGAGCCGGTTGATGTCAATTATTGGATTTACCGCAACAGGAATGGTGCTGAGTATCCTTTCGGCTGTTTACTTTGTCGATCCAGCCCGTGATTTACATTTTGTGCTGATATTCGCGGGGCCGGTAGTGTTGTTGTTGCTTGGGTTGCTTTTCTGGGGCATTTGGGCACGCGACAAAAACTTTGTAGCCGACTTCAAAAAGGAGCTCATAGAGCGCATCATTCATTTTATCAGCCCCGACCTTAGCTACCAGCCCGCTAATTTCATTGGCGTCGATAGTTTTGAGCGCTCCCGTTTGTTTATGACCAACATAGACCGCTATAATGGCGACGATTATGTTTTTGGGAAGATCGACAAGACCCAGTTCTGGTTTTCGGAAGTGAAGGCTGAGTACAAAACCACAAACTCAAAAGGGCAAACCCAGTGGCACACCATTTTTAAGGGATTGTTTTTCGTGGCCGATTTTAATAAGCACTTTGAAGGATCGACTGTGGTATTGCCCAACCGCCTGGGTCGGGGTGCCCTGGCGCGCGTTCTTCAAAAGGTAAACCTCTCGCGGCGCGAAAAGCTGGTTAAGCTCGAAGACCCGGAGTTCAACAAATATTTTGTGGTATATGGCGACGATCAGATCGAAAGCCGGTATGTACTGTCGCCTTCGCTGATGCAACGCCTTACCGATTTTCGCAAAAAACACGGGAGCCCGCTCCACATTAGCTTCGTCAGCTCGTTCCTGTTTCTGGCCATCGGCTACACCAAAGACCTTTTTGAGCCAAGCTATTTCAAGTCGCTGACCCATTTCGAAACCGTAAAGCCCTATTTTGAAGATATCAGCCTGGCCGTGGGCATTGTGGAAGACCTGAACCTGAACACCCGTATTTGGACCAAGCAGTAGCCTTAATATTTTATTGGATCGAATCCCTGTCCGTAAACACCCATTACGCTTCCCATAGTAATGAAAGCATTGGGGTCGATTTCCTTAATGGCCCGGAAAACATTGGTGGATTCGTAACGCTTCACCACCACCATCAGCACGGAAGCATCTTCCTTGGTATACCAGCCTTTGCCCTGCAGCATGGTTACCCCGCGTCCGATTTCATTGGCAATTTGTTCGGCAATCCTATCGTGGTGTTTGGAAAAAATGAACAGCTGCACGCTTCGGCGGTGGCCCATGAGCAGCATATCTATGCTGTAAGAAGCCACGGCCATGGTTACATAGCCATATACCATAATTTCTATGGAGCGGAAAAGCAGGTAGGAAGACGAGATAATCACCACATCCATAAGCAGGATAAGCCTGCCATGGCTTATATTGCGGTATTTGTTGATAATCATGGCTATGATATCCGTTCCGCCGGTGCTGCCGCCCTGGGTAAACACCAACCCAACACTGGCACCGCCGAGGATACCGCCAATAATTGCCGACATAAACTTATCATCGACCACCGGCTCTGTGATTAGCTGCTGCAGCAATGCCAGGAAAGCCGAAAGCACCACGATGCCATACACCGTTTTAACACCAAATCCAAAACCCAGGCTTTTAATCCCAATTATGATCAGAATCAAATTTACCAGCAGGAAGGTAATAGCCACCGGAAAGCCTGTGGCAAAATATACCAGGGTGGCGGCACCCGTAATGCCTCCTCCAACTATTTCGGAAGGGATAAGGAAGGCGGTCCAGGCCAGGGCATTGATAAACAAGCCAATGGTGATGATTCCATAGGTTTTAATGGCATTCCACACCGGATGTTTTCTTCTGTTGGTTGGCATAATCGACTGTTTTAAGGTATTTTACAAAAACAATATCCCAGGATAAGGCAGCAAAATTAGGTTTTTTTTATGTATTCTGACGAACGCTGCAGGCAGGGACAAATAACGTTTAAATTGAAGAAAGGTTTGGTTTTGGTGGGAAAATTGCCCGTTTATTACGATTTTTGTATAAATCACGTAAGTAAAACCCAAAATTTATCCCAATGAGTTTACCAAAACCTTTAAAAGCCTATAAGAATCATGACTTTCTGATGTCTCCGGCAGCGCGCGAAATCAGGATCTTGTCGGAGTTTGTAGAGCCCCGTGCACGTTTTATTCGCAACAAGATCAACCATACGGTGGTGTTTTTTGGTTCGGCCCGCACGCTTTCGCGCGAAACGGCATTGCATAACCTGGACGAACTGAAGAAGCTTCCCAGTCCTGACCCCAAAGCGCTGAAAAAGGCTGAAAAGGATTTGGAAAACTCACGTTACTATGAAGATGCAGTTGAGCTTGCCCGCCGCATTACCCTATGGTGCAATGAGCATTGCAGCGAGCACAGTAAATTTTATGTGTGTTCGGGCGGCGGGCCCGGCATTATGGAGGCAGCCAACAAAGGTGCCAGCCTGGCGGGCGGAAAATCCATTGGACTGAACATAAGCCTGCCCTTCGAGCAATTTGCCAATCCTTATATCGATTCCGAATTAAATTTCGAATTTCACTACTTCTTTATGCGCAAGTTCTGGTTTGCATACCTTGCCAAGGCCATCGTCATTTTTCCCGGCGGTTTCGGAACCTTTGATGAATTAATGGAAATTCTTACCCTGATACAAACCGAGAAGATCAAAAAACCCATGAAAATACTGATCTACGACCGCAAATACTGGGATCAGGTCATTAACATACAGGGTCTGGTAGACAATTACACCATCAGTGAATCGGACCTGGAGCTGTTTAAGTGGTGCGATACTGTTGATGATATGGAGCATGAGCTTACCAACTTCATCAGCCAGCTGAAATAAGCTAAAAAGGACTTTTCAGACGGCCTCTTTATGGCATTACCTGATAAATTGCCGGTTCTTTCGAAGGGCGTCGGCAATGGCGGCCCGGAATACATCGGAGGTTCGCATCACCATTTCCGGATCGGAAGGGAATGGCAGCGGCCCGACTTGAGTAGCTTTAAGGGTCTCCTCGTCGAGGGCAGCCACATCGCCAACTGCCCTGGCCGACAGGTGCTCGAATTTGGTGGCAGCTCCAACGGGTTCGCGCTTGAGCAGCCTGCTGGGGCGCTCGGAGAAGATTTCAATATCGCCCTCAATAGCAACCGTTTTAAGCTGTTTTGTTTCAACCACCGTGCAAACAAGGTTCTTGTACTTGGGCACTTTTATGTCGTTGCCCAGGGTGTCTTTCAACACGTTGCCGTTGGCATCAAGCACATATTCAAAGCCATCTTCCACGCGCTTGCGCACCTGGCGGTCGCTCTGGGTGGTCTGATCGGGCGAGATCATTATGCCACGCAAATTTACCACCACAAAATAGTCGAAATAGATGCTCTGGTCCAGGTCGCTGTAATAGAATTCTACCCAGTCGTTTTCCAACCCACGGGGATCGACCGTGAGCAGTTGCTGTTCGTATTCAGGAGGCAAATTCAGGTGTGAATGGTTTCTGACGGTAACCAGCGCCCGGCTAATACCTTTGTCACGGGACTCCACCATGAGGTTATTTACATCGCGGTAATCGCCCGAAAGGTCTTTCACCCTTGCCAGGCTCATCCATGCTTCACGATAAGCCATTTTGTCGTTACGACCCATAAGGTCAACCGCCTGATTATAGTAAAATTCTACAGCGCCGCTTCGGGCGGTAATGATCTCCTCGTCATAATCAACGTAAGGAAACTGCACCACCCGGTCGCGAAGATAAAGCGGCGTAACGGTACGAACGAGGGTCTGGCGGTGCTTCATCCGGGTATAAAGGCGCATCATCTCCTCCATACTGCGGGGGTTGGCCTCACGCTTCAAAAAGCGGATACGTTCCAGATTTTGCTCGTTTGCAATTTGGTAAGAGCGCTCCAGGTTAATAATTTCCTTTTCTTTGGCAGGCTTTTTCCGGAGTTTTTTCACCGATTTCTCAATGGCCGCATCATAATGACCCCGTTGGATCAGCTTCGATGATGAGGCACAGCCGCTTATTAAGAAGACAAGAAGAAATAGCCAGATAAACTTTTTCATGGTTTTATAGATTTTGCTGCAGGATTTTTCGAAGCAAATATACAAACATAATGCCCAAAATTTTACCAAGAAACACGGAGAAAGAATTGCGCAGCGCAGGGGGCAGGAAGCAGGTTGCAGTTTAGGTAGCGGGAGGTTGACAGTAAAGGCGAGGAAGCGAGGAAGCGAAAAAAGCCGCGTAGCGGCGCCATATTGGTAGAAACCGCGTATACAAATCCCCCAATAAGCCCTGTAGGGGCGAGACATTGCCTGGCAGAAGCCGGAGAGATCGCGGTTGGCTCAGAGCGCTGGCTGGACAATCCATAAAAAAGCCCCAATCTTTCGAAGGGGGCTTTTAGAAAAGGTGGCGATCCGCTGGCTAGCGGACACGCTACTCTCACGG
This sequence comes from Bacteroidales bacterium, assembly GCA_019429365.1. Lineage (GTDB taxonomy): Bacteria > Bacteroidota > Bacteroidia > Bacteroidales > UBA7960 > UBA7960. The sequence continues at coordinate 28,071 of JAHYJD010000041.1, forward strand.
GTGTGAAAATAAAACCATAAAAAAACCCCGTTTTTTGCAAAACGAGGCTTTTAGAAAAGGTGGCGATCCGCT
>JAHYJD010000159.1 GCA_019429365.1 Bacteroidales bacterium
GCAGCCCTGGTTTTCAGGAAGTTCAAATGCGGCCACCGGTTTGGGCAATACGGTTACAGGCAAGGCCACGGTATCGCGGCAATTATGGGGCGAAACGGCGATAAGGTTCACCTCATACACGGCAATATCCACCGGGCTGTCGTTGGTGAAGGTACGTGATGGGCCCGGATTGGCAGAGGTGCCGCCATCGCCGAAGTCCCAGTAGTAATTCGTTGCATTGAGTGAATGGTTCTGGAAGCTTACCTCCAGGGGATGGCAGCCCGCAGACTCCATGCTGAACTCGGCCACTACCTCAGGGAAAATGGTGATTTCGCGCACCCTTTCCTCAAAGCAGCCATAGTCGTTTTGCACCCAAAGCGATACGTTATAAGTTTCCGCTTGCGGGCTGGTGTTTGAATATACATTCACAACCTCTAAAGCATCAGAAGTGGAGGTAACGCCATTGCCAAAGTCCCATACGTAGCCGGTGGCACCAATGGCCTGGTTGTGAAACACCACTTCCTGCGGAGCGCAGTATTCGCTGTAGTCGAAAGCAAACTCGGCTTCCACGCGCGGATATACAGTAATCTCGACGTCTGCCGTATCGCGGCATCCATAAATGGAGCTGGTCGCCAAAACTACATTAAACACCGCCGGCAGATCGGGATCGGGGTTAACAAATTCAAACACGGGCGAAGTTCCGGAGGAAGTTCCGGCAGCATTGCCAAAATCCCATCCGTAAAACTGACCGCCAATCGAATGATTCTCAAAATTCACAGTGAGGGGATTGCATCCCTCAATCACATCGGGTGTAAAATCGGCCTTAATATAAGGGTAGACGGTAACAGGCCGTTCGAGGACATCAACACAGCCATAATCGTTTGAAACCAGCAAGTTTATATTGAAGACCTGCTCCGCAGAACCAAAGTTCTCGAGCGAATATATAAAAGTTGAATCCTCATAGTGCTGCACCGGATAGCCATCGTCAAAATCCCAGACATATTGTGTAACGCCATAGGAGTTGTTGGTGATTTCGAGTTCATAAGGGTGACAAAACTCCGGGGGGTCGAACTCAAAATCGGCCTTTACATAGGGTTTCACATGCACATAAACCGTGTCAAAATCTTCGCAGCCAAAATCGGAGCGGGCTTTCAGCACTACCACAAAGGTGGTATCCTTATCGGAATAATTGTGAAAGGTGTGGGCGGGTTCCATATCAACAGAGGAGGCCCCGTCGCCAAATCGCCACAGATAAGTGTCGGCGCCCCGGCTCTGATTCATAAAATTCACCTGCATGGGCGCACAGCCGCTTATGTCGTTTCCGGCAACAGCTTTCACTTCCGGGTAAACAGTAACCCGGGTGGTCATAGTATCAATACAATAAAGGTCGTTTCGGCCAATGAGCCTGATGTCAAAATGCTGGGCAGTATCGCTTTCATTTACGTAAATATGTGTCAGGGCATCAAAACCAAGGCTCAGGTTAGTGCCATCGCCCAGCCGCCAGTCGTAATGCTCCACACCAATCGATTCATTTTTGATATTAATTTCGAAAGGTGAGCAGCCAACGGTTTCATCCAGGCTGAACAAGGCATGTAACGGCTCCGTAACCCTTAGGGTGACACTGGCCGAGTCCACAAGGCCACAGGCACCACTGGTAATGACAGTATAATGCATGGTGGTGTCGGGAAAGGCAATGGGAGTTTGACTAAAGGGATCGTCGAGGAAATCCGGAGGACTCCACACATAATTGATACCACCTCCACCAATGAGCTGGGCACTTTGTCCATAGCAAATAGCCTCAAAATCGGTACTCGATTCCACAATCATGCTGGTGGCCTTCACCTGGTTGAAGTCGGAGAAGTACCCGTACATGGTACCTGAGTTTTCCCCACCGTTAATGATAGCCAGGTGAAAAAGGTCTTTGGTGTTTTCGATAAAACTGGCTACACCAGCCGAAATCTCATCCGTAAAGTCAAACTCAGCAGCCAGCCAATCTGTGGTTCCGGGCACCGTATTAAAGGCCGAGGCAGGCACCATGGTGGTACTGCCATTTAAAATAAAGCCATCCTGTGCTCCTGCCCTAACCATGATATTGAGGAAGAACTTCTCCACTACTCCACCAGCGTTTACCCCTTCCTTTGATCGGGTAAATGAAATCTGGCTCGATCCATTGCAAAAGTTAACGGGAGGCAGCACGGCACCGCCCATTTCACAACCAAAACCAGCCACATGGTAAACATAAGCGGGCTTGGTGGTTTGTATGTGATGGGTTTGATTCACCAGCTGCTGCTTGTACATTTCACCCTCCTGAATCACGCCGATATATCCGCCATCGAGAAAAATCTCTGTATTATTTTCAGTGGCCAGAATATAGGCAGACTCGAGCATTTCAGCATTCAGGCGGCCCCGCATGGTAATGTATTCTGTGCCGATAATATTCACCGGCACCAATTGGTCACCCACCAGGTCGCGGCAATTCTGAGGATAGGAATCCACGGAGTCGTCGCTGGTGGTTATGGCAATGGGCTCACTGGCGGTTACCTTGGTTCCGGCCAATCGGTTTTGTGGCCGCTGACCTACCCGTGGAAAAAGGCCGGAATAAATGCGGTTTGGAGCCACGGCAAAAGTTTCACCCCGGTTTAAAACAACCTGAATGGTTTCTCCGGGCAAGTATGGATCGTTTTCGTCTCCGCTGTAGGCTGGCTTGGTGGGGATAACCTCTACCACCGTATTATCTTTGGTGGCCACAATATTAATGGTGGAAAAAGGCCGCGGAGTATAATTACCGTTTCGATAAGTATTCTGGAAAGGCACATAAAACTCTTTGCCAAGGGCATTCCTGCCTTTCAGTGAAAAAATATCGGGGTTATAATAAGTACCTACCTCGTAATAAGCAGTAATAGGGGTTGTAGAAGTGATATGCAATCCACGCCCGTGAATTTCGTTGGGCATGGGGTGCCAGATCAAATCGTGCAGATCGGTAAGGTCTTCGGTGTGGGCCGAATTGGCAGGCAGGTAAATTTCTATTGGTGTAAAGGCGGGATTGGCCGGCATATCTATGGTTATGGAAGCCGGCAGGCTCATGCTGGCAAATCGAAGGTAAAATTTCTTCCCTCCATCTTCTGTCCAGCCGTGCCCTTCAGTTACCCGGGGTGCCACAAACCAGAATTCAGTGTCGGTCTGGGCCATAAGATTCCCGGAGAAACAAAGCAACAATAACAATACTAAAAATGGTCCCTTTTTGCCCATATTACGCCATTTGATTGGGTTTAGCAAGGCAAACAAAACCTTTATCCCCGGTTATTATCTGCAGTTGCTTAAGCTAAAAATCAGACTTGTCAGTCCTTTTCGTTTTCCAATTCAAATGTACTGAGCCGGTCAAGAGCAGAAAAGCGTAATATCACGGCATTTTGAGGCAGCCGTCTTCACAAAAAACCCGGTAGTTTTCTACGGGTGGCCATCAGGGGAATTCCGGCCCTGAGAATTACCACCAAAAAAGGGAGGACCAGACGGCCCTCCCTTTTGAGTATCAGAGAGAAATCAAACTATTTCACAATCTGAATCCGCTGGGTGGTAATCCCGCGGGCAGTAAGTACCTGAACGAAGTAGATACCGTTGCGGAATCCGTTCACGTTCAGTTCGTGGCGTTCGCCCTGAACGGCAGAGTTGTAAACAACCTGTCCGAGCATATCGATCATGCGAACTTCGCGGATCATCTCGCCTGAAACAATGCTGAGCATGC
>JAHYJD010000160.1 GCA_019429365.1 Bacteroidales bacterium
CAGCCAAGTTCACCGTAGCTGGGCCAGGCGCTTGCGCTGCATGCGTTGACCAAAACCACAATGCTGAAAGCACGATGATGACAACCGCCGCCGCAAGCTGCATGTAAACGCTGCGGCGGATTTTTGGGTCTGAAAACTGCCTGGCACCAAGCATTGCCCCAAGCCCTGCAAAAAGCAACGGCAAATAAACCACCTTGACAATGCACATCACCAAGCCTGAAACAAAAGCTGTCGCTTGTCGCGCCCTGGGCCATTCGCCGTCCACCAAGAAGCGGGCCATGACTGCTGTGAACAAAAGTGCGCTGGCAATCGTCAGGGCATCGGGCGACACCGAAGCCGTTTGAAACAGAGTCATTGGCAGCAATGCAACCACCAGTGCAACTGTGCGGCCAAAAGGCAGCAGGGCAATGGCAAACGCCGTTATCAACCCAGCGACAAGCGCATTTGCCAGTCGCCCCATGTAAAGCAAACCTAGCGGCCCCACGTCCATTGCACGGCCTGCCGCAATTGCCAAGGCCTGCGGAATGTAGGGCAGTGGCGCATAGCTTTGTATGCCAGACATATCAAAGTAAGCCATGCGCTGGGCATCAAGGGGCCGATGCAGCTCTGCGAGCGTATCAACCAGCCGCTGCCTGGGCACTTCGCGAAAAGAATGAAACGCAATAGTGCCCATGAAATGCTGCACCAATTCAGGCAGAGAAGCAGGCACGGCCGAACCCGCCTTGCCCTCAGCCCGCCATACTTGTAGCTCGCTGAGTTGGTAGCTGCGATAAAAGTGCTGCGGTTCATCAGGCACCTGGAAAGGCGGGGTCAGAAAAACCAGCAAGATCAGGCTGAGGCCACCCAGCCACAAATAGACACGCGTCGCACTGAGGTGGCGAAGAATCGACTCAAAGGAAACGGTTGGGCGCGAGATTGGCAACTGATCTGTTTGGCTATTCATTTTTTGCTTGACATTGTCGGGACAAACGGCTTGGCTATGCTAGCGGACATCAATGTAGATCGGATCATCATTTGTTCGCCATTCTATTCAGATGTGCAGCACAGGGAATCCAAGATAGTAATGCGGTCTGTGACGGATGAATGGCGTAGCAAAAACTGATTAAAGACTCAAATAATATTGAAGGTATCGATTTGCCAAAGAAAATCGGCATCTTAAAAAAGATGACGTAATTTGAAATAGCAGATTTCTTTTTACAATCTTCATCTGCCGAGCTTTTTTAGCCAATTTATAACAGCCCTTGGCATCTAGTTTTTTTGCAATTTGAAAATACAGAAACTTTTCTTCTTTGAATCTTTCCAGATTCTGATTCATGAGATTTGTGGTGCTGGAAGAGTGTCTTCTGTATTCAAATAATGGCTTCGAATAAAGCCCTTTGAGTTGGTGACCGTGAATGAGTAGATCTAGAGTGTATTCAAAATCTATCACCATTTTTAAATTGGCATCAAAAAGTCGTTCTAGTCTTGAATTGCGATAACAAAGAGTCGGACAAAAAATAAAATTACCAGGAATCAATGGTGCGATTCCTTCGATTCCGTTGAGGGTGATCACGCCATTTTTTTTCTTGGGTAATAGAAAAGTTTTGTAATAATCAGCGAATGAAAAAAGTCTTTTACCATTTTCATCAATCACGACAGTTTCGCAGAAAAATGCCGTGGTATTTGGGCTGTGATCTAGCGCGCCAAGCATGCTTGCCACATATTCAGGCAATAATCGATCGTCAGCATGAAGAATGGTAGTAGCAATGGCTTTACTGTGTTTGCGACCAAGCTCTAACCCCTGATTCCAGTTGTTGCCCATCCCGATATTTTGGATATTTTTTTGATATTTGATTCTGGAATCATTCAAATTCTCGATCAGTTTTTTTGCCTGGGCTGCTTCACCATTGTCGATCGAATCATCCAGAACCACCGCATTCCAATCTTCAGACGTCTGGTTAAGAAGACTCTTTAAGGTGTCCTCTAGAAAACCGACATTTTTATAGAACGGGATGGCAAAAAAGATCATAAAGCCGTTATTCTAATTGATCCCTGAACCCGTGACTTCATGGTCAAAAAGTTTATTTATTAATATAAATCAATGGGTTAGGTGTAAAATACTGTTCGCCGAGAAGGTGATCACGATCATGACCGACTTCATTATCAAAAAGCTCCCATACTGTCGACTTGCTGCGGCATCCCATGCTCGGACCAGCGCACTACCAAAGGCTGGGGTATGCCGATCGTTGGGTGAAGCGTATGACCGGCCTTCTTTTTATGCATTTTTCTGAATTCATGACGTACCAGCACGCCGTTTACGCAGACCGGATCCTGGATTGAACGGCCCGCCAGATGCTTGCACAACAGAATTCGTGGGACGCACTGCGCTTGATGGCTGCCTTGATGGTGCTGGTCAGTCATCAACATGCCCTTTTGGGTGGCGTCCAGCCGACCGTGTTGGGCTGGAACACACTGGGCGGTTTGGGTGTTTCGGTTTTCTTCTTCTTGAGCGGCGCGTTGATTTGGCAAAGCTGGCAACGGGATCCAGCCCCAACCCGGTTTTTGCGTCGGCGCGCGCTGCGCATCTTTCCGGGGCTTTGGGTGGTGCTGTTGTCGAGCACATTCCTCCTGGGCGCTTGGGTCACTGAGCAGCGCCTTTCGGTTTACCTCAGTGATGCTGAGACTTGGCGCTACCTCAGTGGTGCGTTCTTGGTCATACGGCATCATTTGCCCGGCGTTTTTGAGACCAACCCCTATCCGTCCGCCGTCAATGGTTCCTTGTGGACATTGCCCGTCGAATTTGGTTGCTACCTCATGGCCATGGGAGTGGGCCTGGGTGTCAGGCGTTGGGGCTCGCAGCTTGTGTGGGGCGCCTGGCTCGTCGCGGTCATTTTGGCCGCATGGGGCCCTGCCTTGGCAGGGACGCGGTTCACGTCACACTTTGAAATGATTGCGGTTTTCTGGTGGGGCGTGGTCAGCGCCGAGACGCTGTTCGGTGCCGCCAAGTTGTCATCCCGTTGCTTGCTGCTGATCGCGGCTGTGCTGGTTTGCAATGCCGTCTTCGGGGGCGATCGTGGTATGGCTCGAAGCGGTATTGTTGGCTTGGCGGCAGGATTGGTCGTAGTTTTTTACCTCTGGCGATCCGGTGCGGACCTGACGCGGAAGATGGGCGACTGGTCCTACGGTGTGTATGTGTACGCTTTCCCGGTACAGCAACTGTGGGTGCATTTGGGTCAAGGGCGTGGTTGGGGGTTTGGGCAATACCTGCTGCTGTCGGTGCTGACCACGCTAGCACTGGCCGGCCTGTCCTGGCATTGGGTTGAAAAACCCGCGTTGCGGTTCAAGCCGGTGGTGACGTGATGGTGTTTCAAGTGGCTTCCGTTGTGCTGAACTGGGACGGCTGGCGTGAGCCCTGCGCGCAATTTGGCATTTGCGGCTTGTTCTAACCAAAAAAATCCACGGGTGTGGGCTTTTGCGACACGGGTGATACGGTGAACAGCTGAACGAACTGGTTTCACGTAGCTTCTGAAAAATATTGATATCTTTCAGGAAAAAACCAGTGGCTGGCTTTTGGAGTTCACGAATTCAGGACTATGAGACGGCTCTATGCCGTTTAGTGTGGAACTTGACATCAAAGGCAGCGGTGGATTAGGACGTTGTTTTTGGGCATGGCCGGCACCAGCGGATTGCTTGGCAAATGCTTGAGCTTGGACATCCGCAGGTAGGC
>JAHYJD010000161.1 GCA_019429365.1 Bacteroidales bacterium
TCTCAAGAACCTGATTAAACGCTTTCCCATGGGGAAGGGCGAGTTTACCGCTTTGCGCGGGATTGACCTGAGCTTCGGTAGGGGTGAGTTTGCCGGTTTTATTGGACCCAGCGGCTCGGGCAAAACCACTTTGCTTAACATTATTGGCTCGCTCGACGTACCCACGGAAGGCGAAGTAACCGTGCTGGGCAAATCCATTGGTCATCTCACTACTAAGGAGGCAGCCCAGTTGCGCAAGGAAAGCATGGGATTTATCTTCCAGAGTTACAACCTGCTGCAGGTGCATACGGTTTACGAAAACGTGGAGTTCCCTTTGCTTTTGCTCAAGCTCAATGGCACCGAACGCAAAAAAATGGTGATGGACGCCCTGGAGTGGGTTGGGCTTACCGACAAAGTGAAGTCGAAACCGCCGCAACTCTCGGGGGGTGAATGCCAAAGGGTGGCTATTGCACGCGCCATGGTGAAGCGCCCTTCGCTGGTATTGGCCGACGAGCCCACCGCAAACCTCGATGCAGCCAACTCGCACAACATTCTCAGAACCATGGAAAAACTGAATAGCGAACTGAAAACCACATTTCTTTTCGCCACCCACGACGACAAGGTGATCAACTACCTGCACCGCAAAATATTTTTACTCGATGGCAGGGTCGACAAGGATGAAATAGTTACCGAAACCAAAACTGCAGCATCATGATACTCGCGATAAAACTGGCATACCGCAACCTGATCGGTGCCGGCCTGCGAACCTGGCTCAACGTAATCGTGTTGTCATTCTCCTTTGTGATCATTATCTGGATCAAAGGAGTAATGGTGGGCTGGGACTATCAGGCCAAAACCGACATGACCCATTACGAAATCGGCGGAGGACAATACTGGCAGGAAACTTACGATCCGTATGATCCGCTGACCCTTGACATAAGCAATGCACCCATTCCGGATGAAGTCAAAACAGAAGTTGCCCATGGCGACATGGAGCCTGTGCTGGTGGTTCCCGGCAATATTTTCCCGCAAGGGCGCATGCAGGCGGTAACCATCAAAGGCATCAGGCCAGAGCAGAATCTGCTGAAACTACCAACCGAAAAGCTGGACACCATTGCTGACGACGCCATTCCAGCCATCATTGGCTTGCTGATGGCCAACAGCACCCGCCTTAGCCTTGGCGACAGGGTGACCATCCGCTGGCGTGATGCAAACGGCACCTTCGATGCGGCCGAGATCCTCATTGCCGGCATTTTCTCTTCCAATGTCCCTTCGGCTGAAGCTGCACAGGTGTACATCCCGCTGGAGCGCCTGCAGCACATGACATTACTCGAGGGCCATGCCACCCTAATGACCTTCCGCGATCCGGAGGCGCCCAGGCCAGAACTGCCAGGCTGGAAACTGAAAACCAAAGCTGACCTGACCCGGCAGGTGGATGAAATGATTAAAACCAAAACCGTGGGACAGTCGGTGCTCTATGGCATACTCCTTTTGCTTGCCATGCTGGCTATTTTCGACACCCAGGTGCTGTCCATTTTCCGCCGACAGAAAGAGATCGGCACTTATATCGCACTTGGTTATACCCGAGGCGAAGTAGTGGGGCTGTTTACTGTGGAAGGCACCATGCATGCCGTGCTTGCAGCCATTGCCGCCACCATTTATGGCCTGCCCTTTTTGCTATGGCAGGCTAAAGTGGGCTGGACCATGCCCATAGATACCAGCGAATTTGGCATGGCCATAGCGCAAACGCTTTACCCCATGTACACCATTGGCCTGGTAGTCTCAACCGTGCTGCTGGTTACCATCACCACGGCTATTGTGAGCTACCTGCCTTCGCGAAAAATTGCCAAAATGAATCCAACCGAAGCTTTAAGGGGGAAATTGCAATGATAAAATTTCTGATAAAAGGACTCATACGCGATAAAAGCCGGAGCCGCCTGCCCATCATTGTGGTGTCAATAGGGGTTATGCTTACCGTGTGGATGCATGCCTATATTACAGGCTTCATGGGAGAGACCATTGAAATGAACGCAAAATTCACCCATGGTCACGTAAAGGTGATGACCCGCGCTTATGCCGAAGACATGGATTTGCTGCCCAACGACCTGGCATTGCTCGAAGTTTCTGCCCTGAAAGAAGAACTTTCGGAAAAATTTCCCGGCATGGAGTGGGCCGCGCGCATTCAATTTGGCGGGCTGATCGACGCCCCCGATGAGCTTGGCGAAACGCGTGCACAGGGTCCTGCTGTGGGGCTTGGCCTCGACTTGTTGTCAGAAAATTCAAAGGAAATTGAACGCCTGAATCTGAAGCGTGTCATCGTCAGGGGCACTTTGCCACAACAACCCGGTGAGGTGCTGATCAGCGAAACCTTTTCACACTATCTGAAGATTGAACCCGGCGACGAGATTACCCTGATCGGCTCAAGCATGAATGGCAGCATGGTAATGCAAAACTTTGTTGTTGCAGGAACCCTTTCATTCGGTGTGGAGATACTCGATCGTGGCACCATTATCATGGATATTGAAGATGCCCGGCTGACCCTCGACATGCACGATGCTGCAGGAGAAATCATCGGCTTTTTTCCCGGAGGTTTTTACGAAAATGAGCAGGCCCTGAAAACCGCTGAGGCATTCAATGAAGGCTTTGCTGACGATCCCGACGAGTTTGCACCAGTCATGAAAGCCCTGAGCCAACAGGGCTCCATGGGCACCTATGTGCAGTTGGCCGAAGTCTGGTCAAGCTATATATCACTAATCTTTATATTTGCCATGGCCCTGGTGCTGTGGAATGCCGGCCTGCTGGGCGGTCTGCGCCGTTATGGCGAGGTGGGTGTGCGCCTGGCCATGGGTGAAGAAAAAGGACATGTATACCGTACCATGATTTACGAATCCATCTTCATTGGCATTGCCGGATCGATTATTGGTACGGCCCTGGGACTGCTCCTTGCCTGGTGGATGCAGGTATATGGCATAAACATTGAAGGCATGATGGATGGCGCCTCACTGATGATGCCCAACCGCATCAGGGCCCGCATCACCCCGCCCGACTTTTACATCGGCTTCATTCCCGGTCTGATTTCAACGGTTTTGGGCACCGCCCTTTCGGGGATAGGCATTTACCGCAGGCAGACTTCGATGTTGTTTAAGGAGTTGGAGGCTTAGTTTCACAGTCGAAAGTCGAAAGTCCGAAAGGAAAAAGTCGTCAAATTTTTAAATTACTAAATTCAAAAAAAGAACGATGAAAATAAATCAATTTGAAGATATTATTGCCTGGCAAAAATCGCAAGATTTGGCAGTTAATATCTACTCCATTTTCAGAAACTCAAAGGATTTTGGTTTTCGGGACCAAATATGCCGGGCAGCTGTTTCCATTTCAAATAATATAGCAGAGGGATTTGAAAGAAGTTCTGATGCGGAATTTTCGAAATTTCTTTTCATCTCAGCAGGTTCATGCGGTGAAGTTAGGTCAATGGTTTACCTTGCTGAACGACTTGGGTATATCAGCCTTGAACAAAAAAATCAGCTTTTGCAATCAGCAATTGAAGTTTCAAAGCTGATCAAAGGATTCATAAAAGCGCTAAAGAAAACAAAGTAATATCCATTTAGAAGTCTGAAATTTTGACTTTCGACTTTTGACTTTCAGACT
>JAHYJD010000042.1 GCA_019429365.1 Bacteroidales bacterium
ATAAATGTTGGGCTTAAGGCTGTTGCTCCGGAGCAGGATCTGCAGGACCTGCCTCGGGCTGTGAAGTTGCCGGCGCCTCGTTTTGTGCGTCTGTGTCGGGGCTCAGGTCTTCCTGCTTTTCAAACGCAAAAAATCTTTTCTGAAAAATGAGCATGGTAAATACCCCCAGGGTAATGGCAGCGTCGGCCACGTTGAATACCGGGCGGAAAAATACAAACTCCTGTCCGCTCCAAAACGGAAACCATTGCGGGAAGAAACCCCTGATGATGGGAAAATAAAACATATCGACCACTTTCCCATGAAGAAATGTGGCGTATCCGCCTCCTTCGGGAAACATCTGTGCCGCTTGGTAAAAAAAACTTTCGCTGAAAATGAGGCCGTAAAAGGCACTGTCGAGAATGTTGCCCAGGGCGCCGGCAAAGATAAGCCCCATGCAAACCAGCAGGCCTGCCGGGGCGTCTTTTTTCACAAGCTTATGGGTGTACCAGCCAATAAAACCCAGAGCCACGATACGAAAAAGGCTCAGGGCAAGCTTGCCGTATTCTCCTGAAAACTCCATCCCGAAAGCCATTCCATAGTTTTCGGTAAAGTGCAGATAAAACCAGTTTCCGAGTACCGGGATGCTTTGCCCCAGTGTCATATTGGTTTTGATCAGTATTTTGAGGGTCTGATCAATCAGAAGGACCAACAGAATAACGATCCAGGGAATATGCTTCTTTTTCAAAACGAAACCCTTTTCCCTTTACTTTACTTGTCCCAGTTTGGCTTCAATGCTCAAAGTAGCGTGAGGAACACTCCTGAGGCGCTCTTTCGAAATTAACTTGCCGGTGACCCTGCAAACCCCGTAAGATCCATTTTCAATTCGAATCAGGGCATTCTCCAGGTCGCGGATAAACTTTTGCTGGCGGGCAGCCAGCTGGCCGTTCTCCTCTTTCGACAATACCTGCGAGCCTTCCTCCAGAATTTTGAAAGAGGGAGAGGTGTCGTTTGTGTCGTTTTCGTTTTGAGTGGTATAAGCTTCAGTAAGAATCTTCAACCCATCACGGGCTTCTACCAGTTTCTTATTGATGATTTCCTTGAACTCCTGGAGCTCCTCATCCGAATACCTCGTTTTTTCGCGTTTGGTTTCCATAACAATCGGGGTATTTATTGCTTTTCGGTTTAATTATTTACTTTGTTAATGTGAACATATGTTTTTATGTCATCAGTGATCTCAACCTCAACCTTTTCCGGGGCCTCAATCGCTTCGGCATAATCAAGACGGGTAGCCAGGGTTTCAGAACAAATATAATCATTATTGCTTACAATGGCATCCGTAATTTCACGGTGTTGTTTTACAAAAATCACAATTTTGTCTGTTACCTCAAAGCCCTTTTCTTTGCGCAAGTTTTGAATGCGGTTAATCAGTTCGCGGGCGATGCCTTCATTACGCAGGGCTTCTGTTATGGTAACGTCTAAAGCCACCGTTAAAGTACCTTCGTTGGCAACTAACCAGCCCGGAATATCTTCCGAAATAATTTCCACATCGCTAACGAGCAATTCCACGGCTTCGCCTGCAATGTCGAGACTGTATTTACCCTCAGATTCAATGCGTGCAATATCGTCCTGACCAAATTGGGCTATGGCGGCCGCTATTTGTTTCATCAGTTTGCCGTAGCGGGGGCCCAGCTCCTTGAAGTTGGGTTTGATCTTCTTCACCAGCACGCCGGCGCTATCTTCAAGGTACTCCAGCTCCTTCACATTAACCTCCGAAAGGATCAATTGCTCCACACCCTGCAATTGCTGGAGGAACTTGTCGCTGAGCACGGGCACCATGAATTTTTGCAGCGGCTGTCGCACGCGGATGTTGACCTTCTTGCGCAGGCCCAGCACCATCGACGAGATTTGCTGTGCCAGCTGCATGCGTTCTTCAAGGTCGCTGTTGATCATGCTTTCGTCAGCCTCCGGAAAGTCGGTCAGGTGCACCGAAACCACATCGTGACGTTTGGTTACCTTGTTCAGGTCGGTAAACAGCCTTTCTGCGAAAAATGGCGCAATGGGCGCCGAGAGCATGGAAAGGGTTTCCAGGCAGCGGTATAAGGTCTGATAGGCAGAGATCTTATCTTGGGTATAATCGCCTTTCCAGAAACGGCGGCGGCTCAGGCGCACGTACCAGTTGCTCAGGTGCTCATCAACAAAAGATTGTATGAGGCGGCCTGCACGGGTGGGCTCAAAAGTGAGGTAGCATTCGTCAACCTTCTTTATGAGCGTATTGAGTTCCGACAGAATCCAGCGGTCGATCTCCGGTCTTTGCTCCGACCGAATTTCTTCTTCAGCGTATTTGAAGCCATCAATGTTGGCATACAGGGCAAAGAAAGCATAGGTGTTGTAAAGCGTTCCGAAGAATTTTCGCTGTACTTCGGCTATGCCATCCACATCGAATTTCAGGTTATCCCAGGGCTGGGCGTTGGTAATCATGTACCAGCGGGTGGCGTCGGGGCCATATTTTTCGATGGTTTCGAAGGGGTCAGCGGCATTGCCCAAACGTTTCGACATTTTATTGCCTGCCTTGTCGAGCACGAGCCCGTTGGAAACCACGGTTTTGAAAGCTACCGAATCGTACACCATGGTGGCGATGGCATGCAGGGTAAAGAACCATCCGCGGGTCTGGTCCACCCCTTCGGCGATAAAGTCGGCCGGGTAATTGGCCTCAAACTCTTCCTTGTTTTCGAAGGGGTAGTGGTACTGTGCGTAAGGCATGGCGCCGCTGTCGAACCAAACGTCGATCAGGTCCAGTTCGCGGGTCATTTTCTTTCCACTTGGCGAAACGAGGATGATCTCATCCACAAAGGGGCGGTGCATGTCGAACACCTTGTAATTCTTTTCCGACATGTCGCCGGGTACAAAGTCTTTCAGCGGGTTTTCTTTCATGAAACCGGCTTGTACCGACTTTTCGACTTCTTCCTTCAGTTGTTCGAGCGAGCCAATGCAAATGCGTTCCTCCTGGTCGTCAGTGGCCCAAATCGGAAGCGGCACGCCCCAATAGCGCGAGCGGCTCAGGTTCCAGTCCTGCAGGTTTTCGAGCCAGTTGCCGAAGCGGCCGGTGCCGGTGCTTTCGGGCTTCCACTGTATGGTGTTGTTAAGCTCGATCATGCGCTCTTTCAAAGCGGTGGTTTTGATAAACCAGCTGTCGAGGGGGTAATAGAGTATGGGCTTGTCGGTGCGCCAGCAGTGCGGGTAGCTGTGCTCGTACTTCTCAGCTTTGAAAGCCTTGTTTTCGGTTTTCAGCTTAATGATGATGTCCACATCCACCGGTCTTGCGTCTTCTCCGCCGTTGCCATTTTCATATTCCGGCCTTACATAGCGTCCGGCAAATTCGCCCATCTGTTCAATGAAGCGTCCGCGCTTGTCAACCATGGTGAGGCTGCCCAAGCCGTATTGCTTACCTACCTTGAAGTCGTCGGCACCAAAGCTGGGGGCTATATGCACAATGCCGGTACCATCTTCTGTGGTTACAAAGTCGCCCATCACCACGCGGAAAGAGTCACCTTCCTCGGGTTGGGCATAGGGAAGCAACTGCTCATAACGGATGTTTTCGAACTTTTTACCCTTGTAGGCGCCAACCACCTCAAAAGGTATCTTCTTGTCGCCGGGCTGGTACTCTTCCAGTTTCAGCTCCGCATTCTTCGGGTTGAAGAAGCTGTCCATCAAGTCTTTGGCCAGTATTACCTGCACCGGATCAAAAGTATAAGGGTTGAAGGTCTTCACCTTCACATACTCAATGTTCTTTCCAACGGCAAGTCCGGTGTTGCTGGGCAAAGTCCAGGGGGTGGTGGTCCAGGCCAGGAAATGCACGGCTTCGGCACCATCGGCAAACAGAAACGCTGACTTTTCGTTACGAATGATCTTAAACTGTGCGGTAACCGAATTGTCTTTCACATTGCGGTAGCAGCCGGGCTGGTTCAGCTCGTGGGTACTCAGGCCGGTGCCTGCGGCAGGCGAATAGGGCTGAATACTGTATCCTTTGTAAAGCAGTCCTTTTTCATAAAGCTTGCTCAGCAGGTGCCAAACGCTTTCAATGTATTTGTCTTCAAAAGTAATGTAGGGATTTTCCAGGTCAACCCAATAACCCATGCGAATGGTCAGGTCGTCCCAGGTATCCTTGTATTTCATTACATCGGTGCGGCAAGCCTGGTTGTATTCGGCAATCGAAATCCTCTTGCCAATGTCCTCCTTGGTGATGCCGAGCATCTTTTCCACACCAATCTCCACGGGTAGTCCGTGGGTATCCCAACCGGCCTTGCGCTTTACCAGGTAACCCTTCTGGGTGCGGTAACGGCAAAAGATGTCCTTAATGGCACGGGCCATTACGTGGTGGATGCCCGGCAGGCCATTGGCCGAAGGCGGCCCCTCGTAAAACACCCAGGGCTTGTGCCCTTCGCGGATCTCCAGGCTCTTTTCAAAGACTTTGTTTTCTTCCCAGAATGCCTTTACTTCCTTTCCTATCTTCGAAAGATCCAGTCGCTTGTATTCGTTGTATTTTGCTTTCATAAGCAGTTTGTTCCCCCAAAGAAATCAACTTTCTGACCAAACCAGGGGGTGTTAAATATTAAGGCGCAAAATTATAAAAAAAATCGGTACCTAACCCTAAAAATCAATGGCTTTGCAAAGGTAAATGGACATGTTATGAGAGACTTACTCAAGGTTCTGAATTATTGCCGGGAAAAAAGCAATAACTTTGGACCTGAATTGGACTATTGCACCATTGTTTTATGAAGGAAACCAGTAGCGACAAGTTCTTGCGCAAACCATCATGGCTAAAAACCAGGGTGCCTGCAGGCAAAAATTATCTCTCTGTAAGAGAAATAGTGGAGCAGCACAAACTGCACACCATTTGCAGCAGCGGGCACTGCCCCAATATGCACGAGTGCTGGGGGTCATCTACTGCTACCCTTATGATTCTTGGCGACATTTGTACCAGGGCCTGTAAGTTTTGCAACGTAAAAACAGGAAAGCCCGAACCTGCCGACCACGATGAGCCTCAGCGCGTGGCCGATTCTGCCAGGCTGATGAAGCTGAAGCATGTGGTGTTGACTTCTGTCGATCGTGACGACCTTGCCGATGGCGGCGCAGGCATTTGGGCGGCAACCATAAGGGCCATAAAAGAACAGTCGTCCCAAATCACCATAGAAGCGTTGATTCCCGACTTTGACGGGAAACCCGAACTGGTAATGCAGGTGGTGGAAGCGGGTCCGGATGTTATTTCGCATAACCTGGAAACTGTGAGGCGTATCACCCCCCAGGTGCGCAGCAGGGCAAGATACGAAAAAAGCCTTAAGGTTTTGAGAACCATTGCCGATACCGGGGTGATAACAAAGTCGGGCATTATGCTCGGGCTGGGCGAAACACGTGAAGAAGTGCTTGAAACCCTTCGCGATATGCGCGATGCAGGAGTTAGTGTGGCCACCATTGGGCAATACCTGCAGCCCACCCGAAAACACCTGCCGGTGCTGGAATATGTGACCCCCGAAATGTTCGATTACTACCACGACGAAGGCTTGAAAATGGGCTTCCGCCACGTGGAAAGTGCACCTTTAGTAAGAAGCTCATACAAAGCCGAAAAACATATTCATTAGCCGTGAACCGAATTATTTTTCATGATCTTGGCCTGAAAGATTACAAGGAAACCTGGGACTATCAGGAAGAACTTTTTACCGGAATGATACCAGGAGGTGCTGAACGACCCATCGCCGGGCACCTTATCTTTGTGGAACATCCCCATGTGTTTACCCTTGGCAAAAGCGGCAGCGAAAGCAATCTGCTCATAAATGAAGCCATGCTAAAACAAAAAGGGGCACAGTTTTACCGCATCAACCGTGGGGGCGACATTACCTACCATGGCCCCGGGCAGGTGGTGGGCTACCCGATTATCAGGCTGGACCTTTTCGAATTGGGCATTCGCACCTATATATTTAATCTTGAAGAAATTATAATCCGAACCCTGAAAACCTATGGTATTGAAGCCGGGCGTTTGGAAGGGGCCTCAGGTGTATGGCTCGAGGCCGACCAACCAAGCGTGCGCAAAATATGCGCCATCGGGGTGCGCGCCAGCCGGCAGGTGACCATGCACGGATTTGCCTTTAACGTAAACACCGATCTGAGCTTCTACCAGCTCATCAATCCCTGCGGTTTTGTTGATAAAGGAGTTACCTCCATGCAAAAAGAACTCGGCCATGAAGTGGATATGGCTGAACTCAAAGCAATCCTGCTCGATAAGTTTAAGGAGGTTTTTGGGGCGAAAGAGTAGGGACAGGTCGCGACCTGTCCCTACCTGTCCCTAAAGTTCTAAAACCCCAGCTTCTCCCTGATATGCCCGGGTACGGCATCCTTATGCACCATTATAAAAATGGTCTTGGCCCGCACGTAGCTTTCTGACATGTTCAGGTAGCCGCCAAACTTGTTGCGTTCGGTGCCCCATGAGTTCTTGGTGATGTAGTATTTGGTGCCATTTTGGTCTTGCACAATTCCGGTAACATGCATCAGGTGATCATCAGTGGTAACGAAAGCTTCATACCCTTCCTGTCGTTTTTCCTGGGTCACATTAATTTCCGGGAATGGCCCTTCAAATTTGTAAACCTCGTCAAGCCGTTCGGTGGTGGTCATGGCCTCGAAGCGTGCCCTGTCGGTGGTGGAGTAGGTGTCGACGGGGGCTGCCACATCGGGGTTGATGGCCACGCCATTGGCATGTGAAAAGCCCTTTTCGCTCACATCGCCATCCCAGTTTACAGTGTATCCGTTGTGCAGGGAGTAATCCATTATTTCGATCAGCTCATCAATAGGCACATTGTAAAAATGCGCGTGGGCCCAGTTGTCGGGCACTTCGAGCGGGAAAGTGGTGTAAAACGGGAAATGGTTGAAGGAAGTGATCTCCACATAGTCATCAGGATTGATCTCCAAAGACTCAGCAAAAGAAACGGGCGTGAATGTTTGTTCCAGATAGGTAAAACTTTCGGGCAGCGGACCCAGGTAAATGTCGAGCAGGCTGTTTACCAGCTTCCAGTATTCGGGGCTTTCGCGTTTCAGATCCACCGGAACTTTTCCTATGGCTTCAATAAAGCGGCTGAACTCGCGGTGGTTGTGGTTCTTTGAATCGTAGTTGATGCCGGTGTAAGCCTCTTCGGGAACAATACCCTGCTCACTAATCACCCGCATAACATTATGCGAAAGGCTGCCCTGGCTCAGGTTGCCCTTGCCGCGCCGAAGGTAATTGTCGCGCATTCGGTTGATGTAGTTGTGGCGCACGATAAACATTTCCGAAAGGTCGTGCTCGCCCTTGCCCTTGCGAAGCAGCTCCGACTCGATGAACGACACCGTGGCAAAACACCAGCAGGTGCCTGTACTGGCCTGATTTTTCACCGGGGTGGCAGGCAATTCAACAACCGGTGTAAACCGATAGCCTTTTTCTTCGGCTTTTGCAGCCCTTCTTTGTGCAAACGAAACATTACTGAGCATGGCAATAACCAGCATCAGCGAAATGATAAGCCTTTTATTCATGATGTGTGTTTTTTGGATTGGTGAGTGATTTGCAAATATAGGATAAGCATTTTAAGAATGAAGAATGAAGAATGAAAAAACATTTGATGTGGGGCGTGGGGGTGTAGGGACAGGTCGCGACCTGTCCGTACATTATCAAATCCTGACCTGAAAGGGCGATGCGTTGTTAAATTGTGTCGGGTTAAATACGTTTCGCCCCTTCAGGGCTAACCGAAGTCGTGCTGTCCTATTCACAGGGCGCTGCCCTGTGCTTTCACATTTCGGGGCTTCGCCCCTTTTCCTTGGACCGTGGTTGCCTCATTGCTGGCAATAAAAAACCCGGCATAAATGCCGGGGCTATTGATTTCTTATCTTTTTGCCGAAGCAGGAAGGTTTATTTTGTAGGGACAGGTCGCGACCTGTCCCTACAAATTAGCGACCTTTCCCTACACATTCGTTTTTACCACGGCACGATCCTGAAGAACAGTCCCGGGCCTTCGGTGAGGACGTAGATGTATCCGTCGGGGCCCTGGCGGATGTCGCGGAAGCGGGCGAAGCCTTCGAGCAGGCGTTCGGTGTGCACCACCTGGTTGTTTTCAATTTTAACGCGGTGGATGTGTTGCCCGGCCAGTGCGCCTACGAGCATATTGTTTTCCCAGCCGGGATATTTGTCGCTGGTTACGAAGCCAAGGCCGCAGGGGGCGATGGAGGGCGTCCAGTGCAAAATGGGATCGATCATCCCCGGAAGCGTGGTGTCAGGTGTAATGATGGTGCCATTATAGTTTATGCCATGGGTTACCAGTGGCCAGCCAAAGTTCTCGCCTTTCAGGATCAGGTTGATCTCGTCGCCGCCCTGTGCACCGTGTTCATGGGCCCAGAGCTCGCGTGTTACGGGGTGCAGGGCCATGCCCTGGATGTTGCGGTGGCCGTACGACCATGTCTCGGGCCTTGCGCCAGGCTCATTCACAAAGGGATTGTCCTGGGGCACGCTACCGTCATCATAAAAGCGCATCACGGTGCCGTGGTTGTTCGACAGGTCCTGGGCTGTGTTCTGGTCGCCGCGGTCGCCAATGGCGAAGAACATATAGCCATCATCGTCGAACACTATGCGGGTGCCAAAGTGATGGGGCCTTCCGGTAAAGGGCTGGCCGTGGAAAAGCTGCTCCACTTCGGTAAACTGGTTGCCCACCAGCTTGCCGCGCGAAATGGCAGTGTTACCGATGCCCGGACCACCTTCAGCAGCGTGGGCGATATAAATCCACTGGTTTTCAGCATAGTTTGGATGCAACACCACATCGAGCAGACCGCCTTGCCCATGCGCCCAGATAGCAGGTAAGCCCTGTATTGGCTCGGGAAGCAGTTGCCCGTCCTCGAAAATGCGCAGCCTGCCCGGCCGTTCTGCAATCAAAATGCGTCCATCAGGCAAAAAGGCCATACCCCATGGGTTTTCTAGTCCTGTGGCCAGGGTGTCGATGGTAAAACTCAGCGCTTCGCTGTCGATCAAATCAGCAGGTGGCTCCTGTTCTTTTGCTTTGCACGAAAGCATGGAAAGCGAAAGAAGCAATACAATCAGTGTTCTCATATCATTGTTGTTTGGGTTTTTAATAATTCTTTCTTATGAATTTCAACCTTTTAACAAAGAAATTGTTTGAATCTTTGGGTAAAAATCGTAGAGAAAGGGCTGTATAAATATAGAGTCGGAAGTCGGAAGTCCGAAGTCTGAAGTAAATGGTCAACGCTGGTTTTTTCCGATAAGCAGAAAGGCTCCTTCCTGTTCGGTAGCTTCGAGTTGTGGATCCTGAAACATGATGGCATCGAATCCTGCCTTTTTCAGTTCTTTAAACCAGATATCCCTTTTGAAAAGTCCCAGGGTGTGAATGTCGATCAGGGTTTTCTGGCGGAGGTTGTCGCGGATCAGGATAATGAAAGTGGCCTCGAAGGTGTTCTCTTCAAAGCCGGGTGCATAGTTGTTTTCAATAAAGGTAACCTCGATGCCTTTGTCGGCAACCGTTTCGACGGTGGTGCGGTTCTGTGGAAATTTGTCAGGATCGTAAGCCACAATTACGAGTAATAATCCATTCGGATTCAGCAGTTTGCGGGCGTTGGAAAAGACTTGCTGCATTTCTTCGGGTGATCGCAGATAGTCGATGGAGTCGGGGATAACAACCGCATCGAAACGATCTTTGGTGCTGAAGCTGCGCATGTCGCCGGTAAAGTAGCGGCACTCCGGGTTTTTCTTTCGGGCGCTGGCAAGCATGTCGGCGCTCAGGTCAACGCCAGTCACCTCGAAGTGCTTCTTTATATGAAAATCCATATTGCCCGATCCGCAGCCCAGGTGCAGCAGGGTTTTGGTTTTGTGGGTTTCGTGTTCGTTTATCTTGGCAACCACATAGGCCGATAGCGGCTCATAATCACCGGTGCTGCTTATCATTTCCCAAACCCACTGGTAGTCATTGTATAGCTGCCACTCGCTGAGGGTGTTCTTTTGCTTTTTCATAAATGCCGGGTTAAATTAATAGAGGCCGCAGCTTCTGATTACCAAAGTTAGGCACTTGTGATCAAAAAACGAAGGGCTTTGAAGGAGCAACTTAATTTGCCTTTTTGAAAACCCAGTATTTCTGTAGGATAAAGTTCAGCATGGCAACGAAGAAATCGGCCAAAATGCGGCTGATTTTGTAATCAAGCCCGAAAAAAGAAGTAATGAAATAAGTGCCCGAGGACTTTAATATAATACTGTTGAGAACAACAGGCATAAACCTTAGAAATTGACTCCAGGCAGGGTACTTGAATGGCTGGTCTTTTGTGCGAAAAGCCCAACGTTTATTCAGGCTGAAATTGACAACCGAACCAAGTGTGCCTGCAAAAAGGATAGATATGGTATAATGCACATGGAATAATTCGGTAAGGAATATCATAAACAGGTAATCGGTTACGCCTCCCGTGAAGGCTGATAACTGTGCTTTTGAAAAAATCAGGATCCTATTAAACATATGATTCTTTTGTTTCAACCCGCTCTTCCCTGTCGCGTTTATTGGCCTGTCGCAAAAGTTTTATGTGGTCTGTCGCGTTGGTAATTAATAAAACTGCGCATGCAATGGCCGATAAATAATGTATGGATCCTTTGAATAAAACTTCAAAAACCAGAATCAAGGAAATGATTAAACGCACTTCGGTTGGCCCCAGGAATCCCGAGTCGATTGAGTACTTTCCGGTAACCTTGTATCGCAACAATGCAGTGATCATTTCCCATCCATACAAGGCTACAAACAAAAAACCCGTGATTTTCCACCAGCCGCTTGCATAAAAAATAAAACCCAGGCCCATTAAAATGATCCCTATCCAGTCCACCGTCAGGTCGAGAGAAAACCCATACCATTTGCGGGGGGTTTTTCGGTAATAGGCTATCCTGCCATCGAGCGAATCGCCAAACCAACTGATAAAAAAGCCCAATACCCCAAGTAAAAGAAACCATCTGTTTAAAAATGCACCAAGCACAAAGCTGAGAAAAACCAGAATGCCGCCAGCAAACCCGATACCGGTAAGCATATCCGAACTGATCCATGAAGGAATTCGCTGAACCAGCCAGGCAAGGGTTTTTTGTTCCTGCTTTTTCAGAAGATTGGTGCGTTCTCGTCCCTCGGAAATGCGCTTTAGGGCCTCCTTAAGGTTCTGGCTTTTTTTCGGGTTCATAAATGTGTTTTTAAGAAGATAAAAATTGAGGACGCAAAGTGTAAAAGAAAAATTTTTCAGGCATTTTTATCTGGAAAAACCAGTAGTAACTTTATCCAATCAAATTTAAAAAAAAGATAGCGAAATATATGTAAATTAATAAAGTTTACTTTAAACCCTTTTTATATTCGATAATCTTTAGTGGATCACGAATTTGGTCTTTGTTGTAAACGTTTATTATCATTGGCCGCAGCCGCCCAACTGGTTTTTCCTGATGAAATATATCTTTTAGGCTTTCTGAAACATCCAGTTCATAAACACCCGGGGCTGTTTTTTCGGTAAAATAAAAGCCGCATTTGAAAAAGCCTTCCCAGACGGACAGCCAGAAAACAGTCTTTTTTTTATGTGTTACCTTGCAAAGCCAGGCCTTGCCATCTTTGAAATAGTTCCACTCGGGCTGAAGACCAAGGTCAGGGCTGTTGATGGCATCCATAAATTGAAGATAAGCCGGGAAAGCGCCCTTCAGGACACCTTTAATAACTTCTTCTGTTGGGAATACGTCTTGCTGCTGCAATGCTGGTTTTTCCATTTCGATCACATTTTTTCGGTTCGAACCAGATCATATGGCTGTGCGGTAACTATATCGCTTGATCTCCGCATTTTTGCGGAGATTGTTCCCGTTATTCTCCGCAAAAGCTGCTGGTTTCTTCAAAAAGTAGTGTGGCCTGGCAGAAATTAGGAGGCTGATTCAAACGGTTTTATTTGCCACAGCAATGCTTAAATTTCATTCCGCTGCCGCAAGGGCAGGGGCTGTTTCGTCCAATGCTTGTTTTTTTGAAGTTGAGCGGCAGACGGTCCGTGCCTTTTTGTCTGAAGATCTTTTCGAGCATGGCATAGATTTCAGGATGCTTTTGTTTTAGCAGGTGGGGCCTTTCGAAAAAATATTCGCTGGTCACCGCGAAAAACTCTTGCTTGTTGGTGGCACCATAAGGATTTATGCCCGACTGCTGATTGAATATCCGTTCTATTTCCTCTTCCACCATGTTGAGCCAGGGTATGGCATACTGGTTGTGAAGGAGCACTTCAGGCAGGCCATCGGCCACCCCATCGGCCATATCGATCAGGTGGATAAACTCGTGGATACCCACGTTCTTCTTGTCGTTGGCTATGGCAAAGCCCTGCCGGAGGGCCTGTTGTGAAAGGATCATCATGCGGTTCATTGCGCCGGTGCCCACCATGCCCAGTATAAATTTTTCGTGGCCGGTGCCGTATTGTTCGTCGAAGGAGCCGGGGTAGAGCAGTACCTCGCTCAGGTTGCGGTATTCCCATCCGCGGAAGCGAAAAACAGGGATAACAGCGCTGGCCGCCACCAGCAGGCGGTCGGTGTCGTCGATGCGTGTTTTTATGCCGGTGATGCGCTTCTCGGCCAGGAAAATCTGGATGTCCTTTTCAAAAATGGGCTTCTCGTCGGCGGGCAGGTGGTTGTAGTAAATCACATTTTCGGTAAGGATCTTACGCCAGGCAGGGGGGAATGGGGTATCCAGAATTTTCTTTCTCCTGCTGTATTTGCGGGTTGACCAGCGCCAGATCAGAAATAATCCCAAAAGGCCAATAATAATAAGGAGAACCAAATGTCCAGTCGGTTTTTCACGGCCCTGTAAAAGCAGGGGTGAATACAAAATCACAAAGGCGCCACTCAGAATCCAGGGCAATGGCCCCCTTTGATTTGGATGCGGATTTTCCATCTAATTTTTTTTGATTTGTATGGCAGTAAGGAAGAATTGTTAACAAACAAGCCTTCCCGGCAAACATCATTTCTCAAATGTAAAAGGAATCTGAGGATTATTAATGTTTTTTGTCTCAATGTTTTCAGGAGGGACCCTTTGGAGACAGCAAAAAAACGCCCCGCCAATAAACATGCGGGGCGTTTTCATTTTCCACGAAAGTGGTTAAGTTTATCTTGGCTTTAAAAAGCTGATCACCTCTTCGTTAAAGCGCTGATAGTTTTCGAACTGCAGGAAGTGCCCTGTTTTAGGCAGCATCACCAGCTTGCTTCCCTTAATGGCCTGCGCGCCCACATTGGCCACATCTATGGTTGGCCCGGGGTTGAGGAAGCGGTTTGGAATGAGGTTGTCGTTTTCGCCAAAAATGATCAGGGTGGGCTGGGTGATCTTGTCGAGGTGATCGATCACGGGCTCATCTACCATGCCGTTAACCGACCGCACCACTGCATAGCTGTATGCTTCAAAATCGTCGGCGCTGCGCATGGCAATGCGGTCGGTAATCATAAACTCGGCATCGGCCGGCAGCTCGTAGAAATTGTATGCCAGGTTCGATACAATATCTTCCACACGGGTTAGCATTACGCCGCGCACGGTCATTACATTGCGAAACCACTGCTTCTGCCCTTCGGTGAAGTGTTCGAAGCCAGCAGGTGCGGCCAGGATAAGGCGCTTCACCCTTTCGGGATGCTTCATGGCGGCAACCATGCTAATTTGTCCGCCCATGGAGTGGCCTGCCAGCACGGCGTTTTCCAGCCCGAGCTGATCCATGAAATCTACAATAATGTCAGCATAAAAGCTCATCATGCCATTATGTGGCTCTTTGGTGGAGTGGCCGTAGCCGGGCAGGTCGATGGCGATGCAGCGGAAATGGCCTTTGAGTTCTTCGATGTTCTTTTTCCATGCGGGCAGATAGGAGCCCAGGCCATGGATAAAGATAATGGTTTCGCTTCCGCTGCCCTCATCTACATACGCCAGGCTGCGCCCGTCGCTCAGGTTGGCATGATGCACCTGATAGGGATATTCTATTTCGCTCAGGCTCGAAAGCTCGGGAAGGTCGGTGTAAGGGTGCCATTGTTTTGGGTTCATGGTCTTACATTGGTTAAAAAGCATGAGAGGCGCGAGTATGACGAAAAGTTTTAACAGATTTTTCATAGCAATGCTGAATTTGATTAAATATTAAAACATTAGCCATTTGTACACCACAAACATGGTCCATGGGTTTGTGGGCCTCACGCCCTGTATGCCTCCGTTTACGGGTGCGCTGTAACGGTTGTCGGCGCTATCAAAGAAATTGCCCAGCCACATATAGGCGCCGTGCAATTCGATACTCATAAAAGGCCCAAGATTGTACATAAGCGCTCCGTTAATTTCAGCGCCCAAAAAATGACCGCCGCCCTGGGGTACTGCATTGCTAAGAGCTGCAGCAGTGCCGGCCTTTACGTTGAAGCGGTGGGGAATAATGCTGCGGTTGTAATTGGCCACTGCAGCCGTTAGCCCGTAACCCATGTTCGAGAGGTCGGACACCACAGGTGTGAAGCGGTTGACCACATTGGCGTGGGCAAACAGCAGATAGGCGCCGCTGTTTAGCGAAACTCCGCCGGGTGCCGCCCAGGTGTTGCCGGTCATAACACCGGTGTACCGCTTGTCGTCCAGGCCGTCGTCATCGCCAGAGGCATAAATGAGTTCCATGTTCACGTTGTCCTGAAGGGTTTGCCCGTAGCGGTATCCCAGGCGCAGGTTGGCGGCAAATCCAAAGATGTCGGCTGCACTGTTAAAGCCATTTCCACGGTCAACACGCACCAGCCCGAGGTTGTAGTTAAAGTAGCCACTCATGAAAAAGCGGTCGAGCATCATATCGGCATTGCGCGAGAAGTGGGTGCCAATCCAGCCAATGTCGGCCTTGTATGGACTTGACCCGTAGCGAAAACGGAACACGCCGTTGTATTCGGTGAGCTGGCTGTTGAGGCCTTGCCCGAGAATGTTCACCCCGCCATCGCCATTGCCGCGGTCGCGCACGTAGTGCGTGGTCAGGGCGGCTTTCCATAACTTGTTGATGTGGGCTTCGTACTGAAACTCATACATGTCCACATCGTCGTCGCGAAAGGTGCTGTTTTCATAAAATTTAAACCAGCCTGCTTTAAAACGGTGGAAGTCGGCATCGCGATACAGGGTAACACCAACCGCCTGGGTGCCGAAATAGTTGAGGCGATAACCCGATGTGAGCAGCTTGTCGACAGTGGTGCGGTAAGGATTGTAAGGCGTGTCGTACATGCGCTGCAGCCCAAGATTGATCATCCAGCCGGTAGCAGGGGTAAGCTCCAGCTCAATATTTTGGGTCTGTAAGTTCACCTGGTGGCCCGACACGGCGCCCCCCTGGTTGGGTCCGGCTCCGTACGACACATCGCCCCAGGTCCAGTCAATCTCAAAGGCCATCCTCAGGGTGGCTTTCCCGTTGAAAAGGTGGGGCTGGTAAATGAAAAAGGGCACCAGGCGCTGTTCCACATAGGCGGTGGTGGCCGTGTCGGAAGTCATGGTGGTGTTGCGCCCAAACATACGACCGATCACCTGCCCTCTCAGAAACTCGGTGGTGGGGAAGAAGTTGGAAGTTACGCCCTGGTTGATGTAAAAGGCCAGGAACTGAAACTCCCGTTCAGCTTTTCTGGGCACATCGGTGTCGAACAGGGTGGTGGCATTTTGTGCATGTAGCAGGCCCAGGGGCAAAAACAATAAGATTGGCAATAGTAATTTACGGTTCATTCGGGATCACTTTTAGGTTTAGAAAAGGATCGTGATTTGTTTTTCCAAAAGGGAAAAAGAAAAAGAGGCGGCGGAAATTCCGCCTGCCTCTCATTGATCGTTTCTTTTAGTCCAGCTTCAGGAAAACCTGAACGTTGGATTGCCCAAATGCGCCACCGGCAGTGCTGCCAAAACCTTCTGCTGCAGTAGGAGGCGCAAAACCAAGGTTTGGAGTGGTTTGAAGCACTTCATACTTCATGCGAACCGGGTTTTCGGAAGCGTAAATCTCGAAGATGCCTTCACTTACCCCAGCATAAGGTACGTTTTGCTGCAGGTTTATGGTCCAGATAGAGCCGGTGCCAGACTCGGCCTGAGTATAATTTCCTGTAAAAAGGGTCATAACACCATCAACAGAATATGACTCAACGATATAGCTTCCATCATTCTTCATCTCGGCATAAATGGAGTCGGTAAAGAAAGGCTCGCCCTGAAGCAGCAAGGCCACGTTAGTGCCCGAGGACTGCCATTTTCCAATAATGCCCACGGTCTGGTCATTGTCATCATCGCCATCTTCTTTGTCACAGGCGGCAAAACCAAAAGCTACGGCACCAATAATGAGTGCCAGAAGAAAAAATTTGTTGCGTTTCATAATTTTAATTGTTTTAAGGGTTAAGAAATTAATTTTTGTTTATTATTAAGACGAACAAACCCGGCCATATGCTGCCTTGGGTTAAGATTCATTTTCCTTTAATTTTTTGCGGTCAATTTTCCCGGCGTGGTTCTTCGGCAGTTCATTCAGAAAAACAACGTGTTTAGGAATTTTATATTTCGCCAGCCTTCCGCTGCAGTATGCTATGATTTCTGCGGCCGTTACCTTATTGTCTTTTTTGATCACGATAAAGGCCTTGCCTGTTTCGCCCCACTTGGGGTCGGGCACGCCGATTATGGCCACCTCATCCACAGCAGGATGCTTGCGCAGCAGGTATTCGACCTCGGCGGGATACACGTTTTCTGCCCCTGAAATGTACATGTTTTTGATGCGGTCTACCACGTAAACGAAACCTTCATCATCCATTCGCACCAGGTCGCCGGTATGGAACCAGCCGTCCTTTATCGTTTGGGATGTGGCTGCGGGGTTATTCCAGTATCCGGGGGTCACGGTAGGGCCTTTGAGCAGGAACTCGCCCACTTCGCCCACCGGCACATCGGTTCCCTGCTCATCCACAATGCGTACCTCGTAATAGAAGTTGGGTTTGCCAATACTCCCGGCTTTGCGGGTGGCATCCTGATGATTGAGCGACATCACATTAGGGCCCACTTCCGTTAATCCGTATCCCTGGCGGATAAAAATGCCCTTTTTGTGCCATTGCTCAATGAGCGGTATGGGCATGGCCTCGCCGCCCACAATAAAATACCGCACTTTTTCAAGCTTGACTTTTTCGTAAAGCGGGTCGTCCTGCATAAGTTTGAGCATGGTGGGCACAGCCCAGAAAATGGTCATGTCTCTTTGATCAAGGGCTTTTAGCACAGCCCCGGCATCGAAAGAACGCATCATGAGGGTATAGGCGCCATGATGCAAAAAGGGCGTTTGCAGCACATTCCAGCCACCGGTGTGGAAGGGGGGCGCACAGTTGATGCTGCGGTCATCGGCCGTCAGGTCGAGGCGCATCTGGGTGTTGATGCTGTTCCAGAACATCATTTTGTGGGTGTAGATGCTCCCTTTCGGGAAGGCCGTGGTGCCGCTGGTGTAAATGATCAGCAGGGGGTCATTCTCGTCAAGGGGCACATTTTCAAATGCTGCATCTTGCTGCTTTTGCAGGAAGGCATCGGAGCGCTTGGCAAAATCTTCGAGCGACCGTACCTTGGTAAGTTCGCCCAGGTTTTTTATGTTCTCAAGCTTTTCGCGAAATTTTTCTTCCACGAAAGTGATCTTTGGGCTGGCATCGCCAAGCATGAACTCCAGCTCACGAGAAGTAAGCCGGTAGTTGAGCGGCACAATGATAATGCCGGTTTTCTGGGCCACCCCCAGCAAGGTAATGTATTCCAGGCAGTTTTCGGCCAGCACGGCCACTCGGTCGCCTTTGGCCAGATTCAGCTCTGTAGCAAACCAGCCAGCGGTGTAGTTACCAAGTTGGTGCAACTGCCCATAGGTAAAGGCGCGAGAGGTTTCAAACTCTTCCACGGCTACCTTTTGGGATTGGTACATGTTCCAGCGTCCAAACCAGTCGATCCAACTCATGATGCTTTTTTCTTTTGGAAGATTAACAAAATGAAAGCCAGCAATGTTGAAACCACAATGGCAGTGGATGATGCAATGGCCGGGTTTTTAACGGGACCGATCAGAAACTGGTTGAAGAACCCGAAGTTCCATCCGGCTTCGACCAGGGGCTCCAGCCCAAAGAATACGGTGAAGTGCACCACTACCGCAGTTACCGTTGCCGCAAACGGAATATGGGTTTTGACATCCTTCACAAAAATCCCGAAGATTACCGGGATAAAGGCTGCCGAGAAAAAGGCATACACCCCGTTTTGTGCCAGTATGGCTACGCTCAGGTTGGGATTCAGTATCTGCCCGCGGGCGATGAACCAAGCCACCACGCCAAGGGCAATAATGGCCATCTTGTTAATGCGAATCTGGGTAACATCTGAAAGCTTGTTTTCTCCAACGAGCGGCTTAATAATATCAGAAGTTATTGAAGTGCTCACCGATTGTATCAATCCCTCAAGGGTTGACATACCTGCCGACATTAGTCCAAGTACGACCACCAGGCCAACAACCACGGCCAGGATGTTGCCTGCAAACAACTGTACCACATACACCGGAATGATTTCATCGTTTTTCAGGGCAACCCCTTCGATGCTCAGGTCGGGAAAGGCCATGCGGGCATAGAGGCCGGCAAACACCACAAAGAAGAAGATCAGCTCAACCACAATGGCTGTTACCAGGAACTTGTTCACATCGCTTTCCTTTTTCAGCAATAGCGACTTGGTGATAATATGTGGCTGTACCACAATGGCAATACCCACCACCACCTGCGCAAAAATGATCTCATAGAAGTTACGAAACAGAGGGCTGCCTGGGTTGGTGGGTGTTGTAAGGGCAGGATCAATCTCCCTAAGCTGGGCAAAGAAACCGCCAATGCCGTCGCCAAAGAATTTAATGCCGCTGCCCAGCAAAATAAAAGCCACGACCAGCATTATGAGAGCTTGTATGGTATTGGTATATACCATTGAGTTGGCCCCGCCAAACATCATATAGCCGAACACAAATACCACCACGCCGGTAAGTACCCAAATGGGGTCGGCATTTATGGCTTTTGAAATAACACTTACGATGGCCACAAGAATCAGCACAATAAAAGTGATCAGCAGCAGCGATAAGAATGCCATGAACAGGGAGTATGGTTTGCTGTTGTAGCGCTTGCCGATCCACTGCGCCAATGTAAGGGCCTTGACAGTTTCACCGTATTTTCGAAAACTTTTGGTGAGCAGGGCAAGGCTTGCTACAGCTGCTATTGGTAATGCAATACCATAGGAGATTACACCGCTGATACCGAAGTTGGCGATCAGGCCAGGGTTGATAACGAATGTGGCTGCGCTGGTCATGGCAGCAGCCAGCGAAAGACCTACTGCATAGGGCGAAAACAGGATGTTGCCCAGGGCGTAGTCAGAAATATTCTTTATTTTGCTGGCGCCCCTGATCACAAAAAACAGGACCACTGCCATATACAGCAGTATCAGTATCCAAGCGCCGGTAACCTGTGTTGCAGTTGCCAAAATTTATTTTTTTAATGTTAGTACCTGAAAGCTGCGCTGGCAAAGGCCAGTCCACCGCCTGATCCAATGAAGAATAGCAGGTCGCCCCGCTTCAGTTTTCCGTTTTTATAAATTTCATTCAATGCGAGGGGTATGCAAGCCGAACCAGTGTAGCCGAAATGGTGCATCACGGTGGGTGCCTTTTCACGGGGTACGCCCAGGCGATCCATGGTTTCCCAAATGCTGTTTATGTTGATCTGGGTGAGCAGGTAGTGGTCAACATCCGCAGGTTTAACCCCAATTCTTTCGGCCAGGGTATTGGCCATCATGCTCCACATCTCGGGGTTAAGTTCTTTGGGGAATTTATGCACGAATTTCAGCAGATGGTCTTTTTCGTCGAGCACTTCCTGGTTCAGGGGCTGCTTGCTGCCACCGGCATAAATACCCATATGGCCGTAGTATTCTCCTTTGGTAATGAGCTGGCTGGCCAGGTATCCGCGGCCTTCTTCTTCAGAAGCCCTGAGAACCACCGCTCCTGCACCATCGGCAAAAAGCGTTACGGTCTTTTTGTCGGTCATGTTCAGGTATTTGCTCATGGCATAAGCGCCCACCACCACCACGGTTTTGTAGTTCTCGTCGGCCCGTATGTATTTGGCGCCGGTGTCGAGGGCAGTTACAAATCCTGCGCAGGCAGTGTTAATGTCGAAAGTACCTGCATTGATAAGGCCGAGCATATGCTGCACCTTCGAAGCAGTGGAAGGGCTCACGTATTCGGGAGTGTCGGTCGAGATAATCAGCAGGTCCACTTCTTCGGGCTTTACCTTGCCATCAGCCAGGGCGCTTTTTACGGCCTCGGCAGCCAGGTCGGCCACCGACTGGTCTTCGGTACACCAGCGGCGCTCATAAATCTGTACGTTCTCGGCCAGCCAGTCGCTCACGTTCTCGCCCAGCAGCTCATCGAAAAAGCTGTTGGGAACCACCCTTTCGGGGACATAGGCGCCAATGGAATGAATGATCGCGTTTCTCATCCTGTGGTTTTATATGGTGATGCCGCCATCCACACTTATCACCGTTCCGTTAATAAATCCGGCCTCGTCCGATGCGAGGAAGGCATAGGTGGCCGCAATTTCTTCGGGGGTGCCCAGGCGGCCCACCGGAGTTTTATCCTTCATGCCCTGTAGGATGTTCTCGGGCATTTTGGCCACCATTTCGGTGGCAATGAAGCCGGGCGCCACCGCATTTACGGTAACCCCCTTGCGGCCCAGTTCGCGGCCCAGGGTCTTGGTCATGCCAATCACACCGGCCTTGGTGGCTACGTAATTGGTTTGACCAAAGTTGCCATAGAGGGCCACCACCGAAGAAGTGTTGATGATGCGGCCATAATTGCGGGCCACCATATACTCCGAAACGGCCTTGGTGCAATAAAATACGCCGCTCAGGTTAACATCAATGACCTGCTGCCATTGCTCGGGGCTCATCTTCTTCAGGCTGCTGTCGCGGGTAATGCCGGCATTGTTTATCAGCACATCGATGCGCTGATGGTTGTCGAAAACGAGTTTAGCGGCGGCTTCCACTTCTTCCCAGTGGGCGGTGTTTACTTTCATAAAGCGGGCATAGCCACCATTGGCTTTGATTTCCTTTACCAGTTCAAGTCCTTTTTCTTCGTTCAGGTCCCAGATAACAACCTGTGCGCCTTCTGCGGCGAATCGCAGGCTTGCGGCCTTGCCAATGCCATCGGCGCCGCCGGTAATGATGACCACTTGTTCCTTAAAACGTGCCATATGTTTTGTTTTTTTATCGTTCTACAATCATTGAAATGCCTTGCCCGCCGCCAATACAAAGGGTGGCAAGGCCGCGTTTGAGGTTACGTCGTTTGAGTTCGTAAAGCAAGGTGGTGAGAATTCGGGCTCCTGAAGCGCCTATGGGGTGACCCAGGGCAATGGCACCGCCATTTACGTTTACCTTGGCAGGATCTAGTTCGAGGTCGCGGAGCACTGCCAATGACTGCGCAGCAAAGGCTTCGTTGGCTTCCACCAGGTCGATGTCGTTTATGTTCAGTCCGGCTTGTTTCAGTGCCTTGCGGGTGGCTGGCACTGGTCCGTAACCCATAATTTTTGGGTCGAGGCCGCAGGTGGCAAAGGTAAGGATGCGCGCCAGGGGCTCCAGCCCGAGCGATTCGGCCTGTCTGGCACTCATTATCACCAGCATGGCGGCACCGTCGTTTATGCCGCTGGCGTTGCCTGCCGTTACCGTGCCGTCTTTTTTGAAGGCCGGGCGCAGCTTCTGCAGGCCTTCAATGGTTAATCCATGACGCGGAAACTCATCGGTGTCGGCCAGAATGGGATCTCCTTTTCTTTGGGGAATTTCCACCGGAACGATCTCATCCTTAAATCGGCCTGCTTTCTGAGCCGCTTCGGTTTTGTGCTGGCTGGCCAAGGCGAACTCGTCCTGCTCCTGCCGGCTTAGACCCCATTTTTCGGCAATGTTCTCGGCCGTAACGCCCATATGGTAATTGTTAAACACATCGGTGAGGCCATCCAGAATCATGGTATCGATCACCTGTCCGTCGCCCATGCGGTATCCAAAACGGCCCTTGGGCAAAATGTAGGGTGCATTGCTCATACTCTCGGTGCCACCGGCCAGGGCTGCATCATAGTTGCCAAGCATTATTCCCTGTGCTGCCAGTGCCACGGCACGCAATCCTGATCCACAAAGCTGGTTGATGGCCATGGCAGGACTTTCATGGGGTACGCCCGAGTGAATGCCGATCTGCCGCGCAAGGTTTTGTCCGAGGCCGGCAGATAATATGTTTCCTACAATGGTTTCTCCAATCAGCGCGGGATCCACACCGGCACGCTGCAGCGCGGCTTTTGCTGCAATGGTGCCCAGCTCAACGGCCGAAAAGCCCGAAAGGACGCCGCCAAAACTGCCTATGGGCGTGCGGGCAGCCGAAACAATTACCACTTCTTGCATAGCTAAAAATTTTTTGAGGATTTGCAGGTTTTTTGAGTCTACAAATTAACGGTTGCAGTGAGGCAAAGAAAAGCAGGTTATGAAAAAAAAGAGGTGCGACCTTTATAAAAAAATTATGAAAGAAAGTCGTAAATCACTGATATATAATATAAATTATACAAAAAAACGTGGTGCGATTTTTTCGGGCGGGTTTTTGAAGAGTTCGTGGCTCAGGCGGTCGAAGACCTCCACATCATGCACCCTCAAGTCGGTGCATAGTTCGCGCAGCAGGTAGAATTTGTGGGGGTCGGTGAGGCAGGGCAGGGTCGATTCGTAAATGGTGTTGTAGAGCTGCTCTTTCGAAATGGCCAGTTGCTTATAGGCTGCCAGCTGGTGTATCCAAATTAGGTTGGGAATATAGCCTGCCCGTTTCTGGGCCTTTTTGTCTTTTTCGAGCAGTTTGTAGCGTCGGGCCAGGGCCAGGATGTCGCGGTATTTTTCGGTTGCCAGCAAAGCCAGCATATAGGAGGAAAAAAACAGGTGCCATCGATGCTGCATGATCCCTACACGATCGGTTTGCAAGGTGGTGTGGGCATAGCTAACCGCTTCGGCAGCCCGCCCATTGCGCCATAATGCCTGAATATAATAGGATATGAAACCTATGCGGGTGTGGGGGCTGATGGTCTTTTTTAGTTCGGGAAATGAGCGGTTTAGCAACTGCAGCGCCCCAATGTACTTCCCTTTTCTCAGCAAAACGGCACACAGGTTTACCAGGTAATACAAATAGTCGTTGCTGCGATAACGAATGGAAAGGTAACCATAGGTCTCGGCCAGGTCGAGCTCGTTGTGGCGGGCGTGCACCAACAGGCGATTGGCGTAATAATTGGCAAGAATGCGGGGTGAATAAAGCTCCCCTTTTTTAAATCGTTTTTCCAGGTGTTCGAAAATCTCAATCAGCCGATGGTAATCTTTGTAGTTGTAATACAAAAACACCAGCCTTACCACCGCCAGATAGCGGTTCAGTCCATCCAGGTCTTCGTTATAAAACACTTCGAGCAGCCATTTTTCCCATTGGGCTGCCTCGGTGTCGTATTCGGCATATTGCCGCACAATATCGCGGGTGGCCTGGTGCAGGCGCTGGTTGATCGTGCGTGAATTTTCGTATTCTTCCCTGAATTTTTCCAGAAAACTGCCCGCAATCTCATAATAGTTCTGCCGCATTCGTATCAGCAGGTAATTCTGGTAATTCT
Source organism: Bacteroidales bacterium (assembly GCA_019429365.1). Lineage (GTDB taxonomy): Bacteria > Bacteroidota > Bacteroidia > Bacteroidales > UBA7960 > UBA7960. Next base: position 23,660 of record JAHYJD010000042.1, read on the forward strand.
GCACCAATTCGTAAAAGCGAATAAAGTAAAACCCCGGTTCCTGATGTTGCCTGATCTGATTAATGATCTTTCTCTCATCTTCGGGATCCAGGGCGTCGGTCATAATCTTACGGTCCATTTCGCTGAGCCACTCCAGAAAAACATCCACGTTAATGGCATCGAGTTTCTCGGCGATCCACTTTTTAAGGTAAGAATACTTTCGCTTATCCACTTTAAGCGAATAAGGTTTGGTTTGACCCGGGTGGTGGCTGTTGTGTGCAATGGTTTTGAGCAGGCGGATGTTTTCGTTATCCTGAAACTGGTGAGTGCCCAGCAGGTACTCGGCCTCGAAGGGGAGGAGCGTGGCTGCAAATTCGGAGAATTTTTTCAGGGGCCGCTGCATTAAACCCGTTTTGTAATAAGGCATAAATATATAAAAAACCTTTATAGCAAACCAAGACTAGACATAATTTTTTAATTTTAGGAAAAATTAAATATATGAAAAGAGCAGTGGTAACCGGAGGTGCCCAGGGCATTGGCAAGGCCATTTCGCTGAAGCTGATGCAGGAGGGCGTATTTGTTTTTGTGCTGGATGTGGACCAGGAAGCCCTGGAAGATTTTGCCGAAGAAGTTTCCCCGAAAGGGATGTTTTCAACCCTGGCCTGCGATGTGGGCGATGAAGCATCACTGAAAGCGGCTTTAGATCAGTGCCTGCAAAGTCCGGAAGGTATTTCTTTTTTGGTTAACAATGCCGCCATTTCGGCCAACAAAGCGGTGGAAGAGCTCAGCCTGGAAGAGTGGCGGCGGGTGATGGCTGTAAACCTTGATTCATATTTCCTTACCGTGAAATACCTTGGCCCGGTATTACGTGCAAACAAGGGTGCCATTGTGAATCTGTGCAGCACCCGGGCCTTTATGTCAGAACCCGGCACCGAGGCTTACTCGGCCAGTAAAGGCGGCGTTTTTGCCCTTTCGCATGCATTGGCCATGAGCCTGCAACCCGATGTGAGGGTGAATTGCATCAGCCCCGGATGGATAGACACCGAGCCCTGGCAGAAAAAAAGCAAGAGGAAAACCACCCATTGGCCGCCCGAAGAACACCTTCAGCACCCGGCCGGACGCATTGGCAAACCTGAAGACATCGCCGAGCTGGCTTGGTTTCTTTTGTCAGACCAGTCTGGATTCATTACAAGCCAAAACTTCTTTTGCGATGGCGGCATGACACGGAAAATGATTTACCGCTAAGGACAAATATCAATACAGCTTTTTCTCTTCAGCCTGTATGACCTCCATATTGGTGCCACTGTAAACAAAAGCTACAACTGAGCAAAAGGTCTCTTTCCATCCTGTGTCGAGCACCAGGCTGTAGTTCTTCATAAAAACCTGGTCGGTGCTGGCCCCATCGTCGCTTAATTCTTCACCCCAGGCACCATTAATGTCGGCACGGAGCACGTGCATGTGATAGTAGTTTTCCTGTATTCCGTTGGGGTATTGTGGGTCGTTGGTTTGCTGCGGCGACATGATATTGTCTTCCAGCAGGAATGCTGCAAGATATAATGGACCCTCAATATTTTCCAGTGCAGTCGTTTTAATGGCCACATTTAATTGCCTGCTCATGGTTTCGTAGCTGAGGCTGATTTCGATGCCTGCCTGCGGGTCTTGCTCGAGTATTTGCGAAATGGCGCCTCCCCATGCCGATGGGGTAAGAATATGGCTCCCGGAAAAGTCGGCCCGGTTGACCATGCCCACGGGATTATACGAGATGCCAAAATAGTTGTTAATTTCATTTCCGGCCGGGCTGCGGTAGTCAGCCAGGAAGTGTGGTGCCGTGGTGCGTGCAAAAAAGCCGGCATGTATGCTCATGATTATGAGCTGATCGCCAAAGAAGGCTTTCAGGTCGGCGGCTTCCTGCGCTCCTGCAGGGCAATTTGGGCACTGGTGCCCGGTGAACTCTTCGAGCAGCACCTTGCGCACCACCTCGCCGGTTTGGCCATTACCGTCTGGGCCGGTCATGTAAGGTTCCTCAATAATATCGCAACTTGCCAGCAAGACGCCGAAGACTACTAAAGAAAGTATGGTGGAGAATTTTTTTACCATTATTCGGATATTTTAGAAACTGCTTGTAACGCTAAGCATGAAACCATTGGATGCAGGCACCTGCCTGCAAACGCCGCCCACGCAAATGATGCCCTCGCGCTGCCGTCCGTAGGACAGGCTGAATCGGTTGGCATTTTTGCTGTAAGAGGCTCCCATAATTAAATAATGCACGCGCAGGTCTTTGTTGTCGTTGCCATAGTTGTACTGGTCTGAGAGTGAAAAAGTCCATTGGGGTGCAATGCTGTATTCTAGCAGTGCCATACCCCAGTTGCCCTTATCCTGCTGGGTGGCCAGGTGCTGCAGCTCCCAGCGGAGGCTGCGGCGGTTGGGCAATCGGTGGGTAAAATCGGCCACGACAATATGTGCGTAAACCATTTCTTTTTCGATATGGCCCTCAATCACACCCTGATTGTAGGTTATGTAAGCGTAAGAAATAAGCCCGCGCAGGTTACGGCTGAAGCGGCGGCTGTATTCGGCGTTAAAATCCTGAAAATAGAGGGTGTCGCCGGTGCGGAAAAAGTCGGAGGTATAACCTTTGGTGCCGCGCTGCCCAATGGCCGTAGTGTCGTTGAGGGATGCCTTGTGTATTGAATTTGCCACGCTGTAGTTTACCGTAAGGGTAGCGCCGTTGGCTCCTCCCAAAAAGCTTTCGCGGGGCAGTTTAAAGGTCAGTTCGCCCAGCAGGCCCATTTCTCCCCTTGCCTGGGTAGCGTAAGGATACATGCCCGAGAGGCTGTAAAGGTGCTGCCTTGTGGTTGGCGGCAAAAAGTTGATTTGCAAATTATTACTGCTGGCTGTACGGTCGCTTCTGAAGCCCATGTTGTCGATGCGCTTGGCAGCCAGCAGCAGCCCGAAACCTTCCGAAGCCCAGGAGCCGGTTAGCATCAGCGCATTGCCATCCTTGTAAATGAAATTGTTGTCGGCCGAGGGGTCATTTACCTTGTAGCCGTATTCGGCGCCAAGGTTCAGGGCTCCTCTAAGGTAGTTCAGCCTTCCGGCGAAAGCCGCCACATTTTCTGGCAGGTTGAAAAGCGGGTTCTGGTCGCGCTGGTATTTGCTCACCACACTGGCACCCAGCATCCACTGGTTGGGGTTTTCGGTCAGTGAGGCGAAGGCCTGGTTCAGGTTTATTTCGGCATCAAGGCCGCGCACAATGCCGGGGCCTTTATCAAAAAAAAGGCGCTGCTGCCCGATGAGTCCTTTCAGTGTTACACCGCTGACTGGCCGGTATACCAGCCTGATGCCGTCCATGGCATTGTCCACACCCAGGTTGTGGTCAACGTAAGAGCGAAACACCGTTCCGTTGCCAAACTGCTCATAAAAGTTGCCCAGGGTCACCTCCAGGTTGTCCTGCTGGTAGGAGGCAAAGCGATAGGGGATGCCATTGCCGCGGTAGCCCGGATCGAAGCCCAGCAGGGCGTTCTGGTAGCTTTCGTAGCGCATGCCCATGGTGAATCCCTGCCAGCTGAAGTTCAGGTTGGCAAAGGCGTTCATGCGGATCTTTTCGTCCACATCGGGGGCTTCAATAATGCTGTCGGGAAGGTAATACTGGGCATCGAGCTGGAAGTTGCCCCATACGCGGGCACCCTGCAAAAGGCCGCCCTGATCCTGCCCGTAAACAAAAACGCCCTGCACAAGCATGGCCAGGGCAAATAAAAGAATGGTGCGTTTATTCATCTTCGAGCAGGGCTTTAAGTTTGTCGTACATTTCCCACTCCATGCCATCTACAAAAGAAGTGTGCTGGTAAACCAC